>DATCDE010000254.1 GCA_036510875.1 Actinomycetes bacterium | reverse complement strand
ATTAAAGCGGTACGCGAGCTGGGTTTAGAACGTCGTGAGACAGTTCGGTCCCTATCCGCCGCGCGCGCAGGAGACTTGAGAAGGGCTGTCCCTAGTACGAGAGGACCGGGACGGACGAACCTCTGGTGTGCCAGTTGTTCCGCCAGGAGCACGGCTGGTTGGCTACGTTCGGAACGGATAACCGCTGAAAGCATCTAAGCGGGAAGCCGGCTTCAAGATGAGGTCTCCCACAGGGTTGACCTGGTAAGGCCCCCAGTAGATGACTGGGTTGATAGGCCGGATGTGGAAGCGTGGCAACACGTGGAGCTGACCGGTACTAATAGGCCGAGGACTTGACCACACACTTCTTGCTGTTTCGCGTTCACTGTGCGGTTCCCGAGATGCGGTCGGGAGCGGCCTCACATCTCCATAGAGTTTCGGCGGCCATGTCGAAGGGGAAACGCCCGGCTCCATTCCGAACCCGGAAGCTAAGCCCTTCAGAGCCGATGGTACTGCGCGGGTGACTGCGTGGGAGAGTAGGACGCCGCCGGACATTCTTTCGAGAAGGGTCACCCCGTAAGGGGTGACCCTTCTCGGTTTGCGGCATGCTCAATTGATGACAGCGCTGGC
Organism: Actinomycetes bacterium; assembly: GCA_036510875.1. Lineage (NCBI taxonomy): Bacteria > Bacillati > Actinomycetota > Actinomycetes > Actinomycetes bacterium. Next base: position 15,157 of record DATCDE010000254.1, on the reverse strand, counting down.
TGCGTGTGCGGCCCGCTCAACCGGTGAGGACGCACCATGGCGGACAATCCCAGGCCCCCTCGCTCCGGCGGCAGCGGGCGCCCGTCCTCGTCCGGCCGTCCGACCGGGGGACCGCGTAGCCCCAAGCGTGGTGACGGCCCGGCCAAGCGCGGGGCGAGCGGTCGCCCGGCTGCCGGTGGCCCGCGGCCGCAGCGCCGCGACGGCACGCCGGACCGGGAGCCGCGCCGAGAGGGCCGTCATCCGGAGCCTCGCGAGGAGCGCGGTCCGCGTCGCCCCCCGCTGGAGACCCCTGAGCTGGCCGAGGACGTCACTCCCGGTGAGCTCGACCCCGTGGTCCGGCGCCAGCTGAAGACGCTGCCCATGGGGCTGGCCGACCTGGTCGCCCGGCATCTGGTGGCGGCCGACCGGGCGCTTGAGGACGACCCCGACCTCGCCTACCGGCACACCAGCGTGGCGGTACGGCTGGCCTCGCGGGTCCCGGCGGTACGGGAGGCCGCCGGGATCACCGCCTACCGGACCGCACGGTGGGCCCAGGCGCTGTCCGAGCTGCGAGCCGCGCGGCGGATGTCCGGTTCGCTGGACTTCCTGCCGATGATGGCCGACTGCGAGCGCGGGCTGGGCCGCCCCGAGCGGGCGCTGACGCTGGCCGGCAGCCCGGAGGCGAGCCGGCTGGACCGGGCCGGCCGGGTGGAGATGCGCATCGTCACCTCAGGCGCCCGCCGGGACATGGGCCAGCTGGACGCCGCCGTGCTCGCGCTGCAGTGCCCCGAGCTGAGGGACACCCGCCAGCCGTGGTCGGCCCGGCTGTTCTACGCCTACGCGGACGCGCTGCTCGCGGCCGACCGCGCGGACGAGGCCCGGGACTGGTTCACCAAGGCCGCGGAAGCGGACCTGGACGATCTCACCGGGGCGGCCGAGCGGCTGGCCGAGCTGGACGGCGTCGTGTACGTCGACCTCGAGGACGCGGAGGACGCGGAGGACTAGTGCCGGGCGCCGGGGTCGGCGAGCTCGTACGTCGTCCCCTCGACCTTGTCCAACCAGCGGTTGATGCCGGCGATGTTGGCCGCGGTCCCGCTCAGGTGCTCGTGCTTCTCGTGTAGGTCGGCGTCCGACAGGTAGCGCGCGTAGCGGTCCCGGGTGCGCTCAGTGACCATGGCCACGGCGTGGTCGAGGTCCAGCGCTGAGGCGCGGACGTCCTTGACCAGCTCGACCCACAGCCGCAGCTCCTCGATGGACCGTTCCAGGGTCGGCTCGACCTCCTCGACCGGGCCGAAGTGGCTGAACAGCAGCCGGGTCGGTCCCACCGCGCGGAACCGCTCGAGCGAACTGACCGCGAGGTCGAGGTCGAAGTCAGGCGGAGGCGTCGCCGGCCGCAGGTCTGCCGTCTCCGGGATGTAGATGCCCGCGGCGTCGCCGACGTACAGGTCACCCGTGAGCGAGTCGACCAGGCCGACGTGGTGCTGGGCGTGCCCGGGGGAGTGGAACGTCGACAGGCTGCGGCCATCGCCCAGGTCGATCGAGCCGGTGTCGCCGAGCGCGCGGACCCGCTGCGCCTCGGTCGGCCGCAGCAGCCCGAACACGTCGTCCAGGACGCTGCCGAACACGCGCCGGGCGCTGGTCAGCAGCTTCTCCGGGTCGACCAGGTGCCGGGCGCCACGCTCGTGCACCACCACCTCGGCGTTCGGGAACATCGCGGCGAGGTCGCCCACGCCGCCCGCATGGTCGAGGTGGATGTGGGTGACCACGATGGTGGCCAGGTCCTCCGGGCCGATACCCAGCCCGGCCAGAGCGTCCCGGACGACAGGGGCGGACGTCGCCGTGCCGGTCTCCACCAGGCACGGCCGATCGGAGCGGATCAGGTACCCCGACGTGATCCCCGAGTAGCCGGACATCCGGGTGTCGATCGCGTGGACCTCGTCGCCGAGGTCGACCACCGCCGGTGCGCTGTCCACAGCTGCCGCCCTCCTCGGGTTTCGTCCACAGCCGGCGGTCACCTGCCGTCGACGACCTGGCCCTGCGGCCATCGTAGGGGTGGGCCCGGCGGCGTGCCGGGCAGCGACAGCCGGCATCCACAGGGGGTGGGCATGACCCGTGAGAAGGCCCGGCTGGCCGATGACAACACCAACGACGACGTCGACGACAACCAGGTCCGGCTGACCGGGACGGTGGCCGACAGTCCGCAGCTGCGGGTGCTGCCCAGCGGCGACGAGGTGGCCACCGTCCGGCGGACGGTCTCCGGCTGGCGGCCGGCGAGCACGTCGCGGTCGAGGGGGCGTCGCGGCGCCCGGTTCTGGCGCACGCCGTCCGGGCCGGCCAGTCGGTACGAGGTCGTGGTCGAACGGGGCCGGCGGCTGGGCCGGGCGTGATCAGCCGGCGGCGAACGTCCTCAGCACCAGCCCGGTGCGCGGCTTGGGGCCGAACGACGTGCTCTTGCGCGGCATCCGGACGCCGTCGGCGGCGAGCGCGAGCACCTGCTCGACCGCCACTGGTGCGAGCAGCACGGCCAGCCCACCGTCGCGGTGGGCCGCCCGCAGCGTCGCCCCGCGGTCGTGGTGGTAGCTGACGGCGCTCTCCGGCACCGCCCACAACGGGGCCAGCGCGTGGTGCAGCACCGCGGTGTCCAGCGCCCGCCACGGTGCCGGCCGGCCGCTGGGCAGCAGCGCGTCCACGCCGGCGTGGTCGGCGACCTGCAGCTCGGCCGCCCGGCCGGTCCCGTCGACCAGCAGCAGCCGCCCGGGCATCAGCCGGCGGGCTGCCGCGTCGGCGTCCTCGACCGGCCGGGCCGAGAACAGCGGCGCGGCCCGCTCCACGGCCTGCGCCAGTGACAGGCCGGTGACGCTGCGGTGGATCGCGGCCACCCCCGGCGGGTGCGCCCGCAGGTCGACGAGCAGCGCGAGGCCGCGGTCCCACGGCCCCGGCCCGTCGCCGGTCGCGTGCCGCTCGGCCTGCAGCGCTCGGTAGGCCGCGTAGCGGTGGTGCCCGTCCGCGATCAGGGCCTGGCGATCGGCCAGGTCCGCGGCGATCGCGGTCAGCTCCGCGACGTCCGACACCGGCCACACCCGGTGGGTGAGCCCGTCCGGCGTGGTCGTGGCGAGGACAGGAGCCCGCAGCGCGGCCCGGGCCACCGCGTCGGCTGCGGCGCCCGAGCCACCGTCGTGGACCAGCAGGATCGGCTCCACGTTGGCCTGCGCCACCCGCATGAGCTCCAGCCGGTCGGCGACCGGACCGGGCATGACGTCCTCGTGCGGCAGCACGACCCGTTCGGCAGGGTCGCGCAGCCCGAGCGCGCCGAGCAGCCCGCGCAGCAGCACCTCGCCCTCGCGGGCCTGCTCGTACACGTACAGCGCCGGCTCGGCGTCCACTACGAGCACCCCGCCGCGCAGCCAGTCGGCCAGGGTCCGGGCGGCGTGCCGGTAGAGGCCGTGCGGCGCACCAGGCTCGTCCCGGGGAAGCACCAGCCGCACCACGTTGTGCGGGTCGGCCGCCTCCAGCCGGCCCCGCTCGTCGTCGTCGATGACGTCGTACGGAGGGCTGGTGACCCGGCCCAGGTCGGCGACCCGAGCGGGGGAGTAGCGGACCCCTCGGAACGGGGCGAGCACCAGCCCGGTCTCTCGGGCGGGCGGCGCTACGGTCTCGGTCACTTGCGGCATCGTACGGTGGTGGCCAGCGCAGTGCCCGCGCTGCCCGAAGCGTCGATCTGTGGTCGGAGGGAGGCCGTCCGGTGACACCCCAGGACCGTCCGCTGCCGGACGACGACCCGCCGGGCACCCCCGAGGGGGACGTCTACGACTGGTACCAGCGCGGGATGCGGCTGCACAACGAGCGCAACCATGCGGCCGCCGTCCAGCTGCTCAGCCTGGCGGTCGAGGCCGAGCCGACGGCCCGGCACCTGCGCGAGGCGCTGGCCAGGGCCCAGTTCGACGCCGGCTGGTACGCCGACGCCCGGGGCAACTTCGCGCTCAACGTGGCGGCCGACCCCGGCGACGACTACGCCCTGTTCGGCCTGGGGCTGGCCGAGTCGAGGCTGGGCGACTTCGAGTCGGCGGTCGAGCACCTGGCCCTGGCCGCGGCGATGCGGCCCGACCTCGACCACTACGCCCGCGCGCTGCGGCAGGCCCGCGCCACGCTGAAGTTCCGCGCCACGCACCCACCGGCCCAGCCGTGACCCCCTGGCTGCAGGCGGCGGACACCCCGCTCGCCTCGACGCACGACGTCGCGCTGCTCGACCTCGACGGCACCCTGTACGTCGGCGCCGACGCCGTCCCGGGCGCGGCCGGGCTGCTGGCGGCGGCGCGCTCGGCGGGGCTGCGGGTCGCCTACGTGACGAACAACGCCTCGAGCACGCCGCGCGACGTCGCCGGTCGGCTCGCCAGCCTCGGCTTCCCGGCCGCCCCGGACGACGTGACGACGTCCGCCCAGGCGGCCGCCCGGGTGCTGGCGGACCGGCTGCCGACCGGTTCCCGGGTGCTCGCCGTCGGCGGCCCCGGCCTCACCGAGGCGCTGGCGGCGGTCGGCCTGACCCCGGTCGGCACGGCGGCCGAGCAGCCCGCCGCCGTCGTTCAGGGCTGGTACCCCGACCTGTCCTGGCGGCTGCTCGCCGAGGGCGCCTACGCGCTGGCCGCGGGGCTGCCGTGGGTGGCCACGAACACCGACCTCACCCTGCCGACCCCCGGTGGCACCGCCCCGGGCAACGGCTCCTTCGTGGCGCTGCTCGCCGGGGTGGTGGGCCGCCGGCCGGACGCCGTGGCCGGCAAGCCGGGGCCGGACGTGCTGCTGCAGTCGGCGTCGCGCACCGGCGCGGTCCGCCCGCTCGTGGTCGGCGACCGGTTGGACACCGACATCGAGGGCGCGCACGCGGCCGGGCTGCCGAGCCTGCTGGTGCTCACCGGCGTCAGCTCGCGGGCCGACCTGCTGGCGGCCCGGCCCGAGCACCGCCCGACGTTCGTGGCCAGCGACCTGCGCGGGCTGCTGGAGCCGCACCGTCGGCCGGAGCCGGCCGCGGACGGCGGCTGGCAGTGCGCCGGATGGCGGGCCAGCATCGGCGCCGATGGCTCGCTGCAGCTCACCGGGTCGGGGCGGCCAGACGACGGGCTGCGGGCCTCCTGCGCGGCCGCGTGGACGGCCGCCGACCGCGGCGTCCGGGTCGAGCCGGCCGACCTCACGGTGACCGACCAGGGTTGACACGTTCGACAGGATCGACACTGTCCGGCATGGTCTCCGACCCGGCGGCGATGTCCTCGCAGGAGCGCAGCGCCCGGTTGTTCGACGTCCTCGCCGACAGCTACCACGCCCTGGGCGTCGACTTCCTCCAGCCCATCGCACAGGGGCTGATCGACGCCTGCCCGCCGCGCCCGGGCGACGCGGTGGCGACCTGGGGTGCGGCAAGGGTGCCTTCCTGCTCAAGGCCGCCGCCGCTGTCGGCCGGACCGGACGCGTGGTCGGCATCGACATCTCCCCGGTCATGGTGGCCGCCGCAGTTCGAGCCGCCGAGCAAGCCTCGCTCCACCACGTCGAGGTGGTCGTGGGGGACGCGCAGACGCCTGACCTGCCCGCTGCGGCGTTCGACCTGGTGGCGTCGTCGGTGGTGCTGTCCTTCCTGCCCGACCCGCCCGCGGCCGTGCGGTCCTGGCGGCGGCTGCTCGCTCCGGGTGGCCGGCTCGCGGTCTCCACCTTTGGACCGCAGGACGACGTCTGGCGGGCGATCGACGGGCTGTTCGACCCCTACCCGCCGGCTGACTTGCTGGACGCGCGGGCCAGTGGCCGCCGGGGGCCGTTCGGATCCGACCAGGGGATGGCGGACCTGGTGGCCGGGGCGGGTTTCGACGACGTGCGCACGGTGACCGTCGACTCGCCGGTGCACTTCGCGGACGCCGACCACTGGCACACATTCAGCCTCTCGACCGGTCAGCGGGCGATGTGGCAGCTGGTGCCGGAGTCCGAGCGGGCGGCGCTGCGGCGCCGGGCCGAGGGGCTGCTCGCCGATGCGTCCGGGCCGAGCGGCGGCCACGTGCTGCGCCAGCGGGTCCGCTACACGGTCGGCGCCGGCCCGGCCTGACCGTCGTCGTCCGCCGGGTCTTCGAGCAGGGGCCGCTCGATCGCGCCCAGCCCGGCCAGCTCGGTGCCCCGCACGAAGACCGTCGGCCCTCGGCTCAGAGCAGCGACCGGAGCCGCAGCAGGTCCCGCAGCGAGGCGTCCAGCTTGATCCGGCCGCTGGCCCAGGCGCGCGGGAAGCTGAGCCTGCCCTCGGTGAGGTCCATCAGGTCGTCACTCGTCATGGTCAGCCGCAGCTGCGCCGGGGGTCGCCGCTCGGTGCTGATGTCGAGCAGCTGGCCGCCGTCGAGCCGGCCGGAGATCGTGGTGTCGAGGTCGGTGAGCCGGCAGCTGATCGTCCGCGCGTCGGCGTGCGTGCGCACCCCGTCGTCGGCCCCGGACAGCAGCTCGGCGAGGTGCTGCACCGCGGACTGGCAGGCCTCGATCGATGCCATGGCACGACGTCCCCTCGGTCGCCGGGCGTGGTCCGCCACCGGCGGTCCGACGCTACCGCAGCCACGTCAGTGATCGGCGGTAGGTTGGGACCGCTCGGAAGTCCCGGGCGGACCCGGTGGGAGGAGGGACCGTGTTGGATGCTCTGCGCGGCTACCTACAGCTGGCCAACGGACTGACCGACGTGACCAGGCAGCGGGCGCTGTCCGCGGCCCGGCAGCTGATCGACCAGGGGGGCGAGGTGCTCGGCGACGCCGTGTCGTCGACGATGTCGGGCAAGGGCGTGGGTGGTGGCGTCACCCGGCAGGTCAGCTCGCTGGCCGAGGACCTGCTGGCGACCAGCCGCACCAATCGTGACCTGCTGCTGGGCATCGTGCGCACCGAGATCGACCGGGCCGTGGCCGCCATGGGCCTGGTGAACGCCGAGGACCTCGAAGCGATGGCCCGCAAGGTGGAGCGGTTGGAGCGGCAGCTGGATGCCGCGGTGGCCTTCGGCGGGGCGGAGGCCGCCCCGGCCAGGAAGTCCCCGGCCAAGAAGGCGCCCGCGAAGAAGGTCGCCGCGAAGAAGGTCGCCGCGAAGAAGGTGGCCGTCAAGCGGGTCCCGGTGAAGCCGGCCGAGCCCGTGGCAGCCCCCGGGGCGCCGAGTGAGTGAGCCGACCCCGGACGACGTGCACGCCGCCGACGACACCGGTGGCTCGACCGGTGAGCCGGCCGTGGACGCCGCGGTGGCCCGGCTGGCCGAGCTCGACGAGCGGCCCACGGTCGAGCACGCGGACGTCTACGAGGAGGTCCACCGCCGCCTCGACGGACTGCTCCGCGGCGCCGCCGCGGAGCCCGGCCCCCCGCAGGGCTAGCCCGATGGCCCGCCGGGCTCGGCTGGACTCCGAGCTGGTGCGCCGCGGGCTGGCCCGGTCCCGCGAGCAGGCCCAGGAGCTCGTCGCAGCCGGCCGGGTCAGCGTCTCCGGGAGCTTGGCCAGCAAGTCCGCGACCCAGGTCGAGCCGGCCGCCCCCATCGTCGTCCGCGAGGTCAACGACGACCCCGGCTACGCCTCCCGCGGCGCGCACAAGCTGGCCGGGGCGCTGGCCGCGTTCACCGACCTCACCGTCGAGGGCCGCCGGTGCCTGGACGCCGGGGCCAGCACGGGTGGCTTCACCGACGTCCTGCTGCGGGCCGGCGCGGCGACCGTCGTCGCCGTCGACGTCGGCTACGGGCAGCTGGTCTGGGCGCTGCGACAGGATCCTCGCGTCACCGTCCGGGATCGCACCAACGTGCGCAGCCTCACCCTCGCCGACCTCGACGACCAGCCGGCAGAGCTGGTCGTGGCCGACCTGTCGTTCATCTCGCTGGCCCTGGTGCTGCCGGCGCTGCGGGCCTGCGCCACCGAGGACGCCGACTTCGTGCTCATGGTCAAACCGCAGTTCGAGGTGGGCCGCGAGGCGCTGGGCTCCGGAGGAGTCGTGCGGGATCCCGCGCTCCGCGCGGCGGCGGTGCGTACGATCGCCGCGCGGGCGGCCGAGCTGGGCCTGGGCGTCCGCGGCGTGGTGGCCAGTCCGCTGCCCGGGCCGTCGGGCAACGTGGAGTACTTCCTGTGGCTGCGCGCCGATGCCGGCCCGCTGACCGACGTCAAGCTGCAGCACGCCATCGAGGAGGGTCCGCAGTGACCGCCGAGCGCTCGGTCCTCCTGGTCACTCACACCGGCCGGGAGAACGCCGTGCTGGCCGCGCAGCTGGCCGGGACGAAGCTGCTCGCCGCCGGCCTGGCCGTGCGGCTGCCCAGCACCGACGCCCGCGACCTGCCGCTCGACGGTGCGACCGTGGTGCCGGCCGGACCAGGCGCCGCGGAGGGCTGCGAGCTCGTCGTGGTCCTCGGCGGCGACGGCACCCTGCTGCGGGGCGCCGAGCTGGCCCGTGGCTCTGGCGCGGCGCTGCTGGGGGTAAACCTGGGGCACGTGGGGTTCCTCGCCGAGGCCGAGGAGGAGGACCTCACCGCCGTCGTCGACCGGCTGGTGGCCCGCGAGTACACGGTGGAGGAGCGGATGACGCTCGATGCCATCGTGCTGCGCGACGGCGTGGAGATCGCGTCCAACTGGGCGGTCAACGACGCCAGCGTGGAGAAGATCTCCCGCGAGCGCATGATCGAGGTGGTCGTCGAGGTCGACGGCCGGCCGCTGTCCCGCTGGGGCTGCGACGGCGTCGTGTGCGCCACCCCGACCGGCTCGACCGCCTACGCGTTCTCGGCCGGCGGCCCGGTGGTGTGGCCGCAGGTCGAGGCGCTGCTGCTGGTCCCGCTGAGCGCGCACGCCCTGTTCAGCAAGGCCATCGTGGTGGCGCCGACGTCCGTGCTCGCCGTCGAGCTGGGCGCCAGCCAGGGCAACGAGGCCGTGCTGTGGTGCGACGGGCGGCGGATGGTCGAGCTGTCGGTGGGGGACCGGCTCGAGGTGCGCCGCGGTGCACTGCCGCTCAAGCTGGCCCGGCTGCACCAGCTGCCGTTCACCGACCGGTTGGTCCGCAAGTTCGACCTGCCCGTGGAGGGCTGGCGCGGACGGCGCTCCCGGCCGTGATCGAGGAGCTGCGGATCCGGGGCCTCGGGGTCATCGACGACGCCGTCCTCGAGCTGGCGCCGGGGCTGACCGTCGTCACCGGTGAGACCGGCGCCGGCAAGACCATGGTGGTGACCGGGCTGGGCCTGCTGCTGGGGGCCCGGGCCGACTCCGGCGCGGTGCGGACGGCGGCCGGCCAGGCGCTGGTCGAGGGCCGGGTCCGGGTGGCCGCGGACTCACCGGCCGGCCGGCGCGCGGCCGAGGCCGGCGCCCAGCTAGACGACGACGGCTCGCTCATCCTGGCCCGGTCGGTGTCCCCCGAGGGGCGGTCCAAGGCCTGGGTCGGCGGCCGGTCCGCGCCGGTCGGGGTGCTCACCGAGCTGGCCGAGGACCTCGTCGCGGTGCACGGCCAGTCCGACCAGCAGCGGCTGCTTCAGCCGACCCGGCAGCGACTTGCGGTCGACCGGTACGCCGGCGACGCCGTGGGCGTGCCGCTGGCCGCCTACCGGACGGCGTACGAGCGGCTGGCCGCCGTCCGGCGCGAGCTCGACGAGCTGACCGCCCGGCGGCGGGAGCGGGAGCAGGAGTCCGGGCTGCTGCGCGACGGGCTGGAGACCATCGAGGCGCTCGGGCCGCAGTCCGGCGAGGACGCCGAGCTGTCGGTCGAGGCCGAGCGGCTGGCCCATGCCGACGCGCTGCGGCTGGCCGGGGAGGCTGCGCATGCCGCGCTCGTCGGCACCGAGACGGCCGAGGACCCGGACGCGCTCGGGCTGGTCGTGGGCGCCCGGCGGGCCCTGGAGCAGGCGGTCGACTTCGACCCCGCGCTGGCCCCGCTGGCCGAGCGGCTGGGCGAGGTCGCCGCGCTCGTCGCCGACGTGGCGGCCGACCTGGCCTCGTACACGGCGTCCGTCGAGGCCGACCCGGCCCGGCTGGCCGCCGTCGAAGACCGCCGGGCGGCCCTGGGCTCGCTGACCCGACGGTTCGGTGGCACCGTCGACGACGTGCTGGCCTGGTCGGCCGACGCCTCGCAGCGGCTGCTCGAGCTGGACGGCACCGGCGACCGGATCGGCGCCCTGCAGGCCGAGACCGACCAGCTGACCGGCGACGTGGAGCGGCTCGGCGGCCGGATCACCGCGGCCCGCACCGCCGCAGGAGAGCGCCTCGGCGCAGCGGTCACCGCCGAGCTGGTCGACCTGGCGATGCCGCACGCCGTCGTGTCGGTCGCCGTGACCGCCGCCGACCGGCCCGGCCCCCACGGCTACGACGAGGTCGAGCTGCTGCTGCAGCCGCACCCCGGGGCGCCGGCCCGGCCGCTGGCCCGCGGCGCCTCCGGCGGCGAGCTGTCCCGGGTGATGCTGGCCGTCGAGGTCGTCTTCGCCGGCGCCGACCCGGTGCCCACCTTCGTTTTCGACGAGGTCGACGCGGGAGTGGGCGGCAAGGCGGCGGTCGAGGTGGGCCGGCGGCTGGCCCGGCTGGCCCGCACCGCCCAGGTGCTCGTGGTTACCCACCTGCCGCAGGTGGCCGCCTTCGCCGATCGGCACCTCGTGGTCGAGAAGTCCTCCGACGGTGCGGTCGTGCGGTCCGGCGTGGTGGCCCTGGACGACGCCGGCCGGGCGGCCGAGCTCACCCGGATGCTGGCCGGCCTGGAGGGCTCGGAGTCCGGCCGGGTGCACGCGCAGGAGCTGCTCCAGGCGGCGGCCACGGCGAAGAAGGAGCGCGGTGCGGCACGCAAGAGGTGAGCGCCCGAGCCCCGAGCCGCGGGTGTGCGGGCGGCAGGGTCACGTGACCTACCGGCCGACCGACTCCCCGGTGGCCGACCTGGTGTGGCTGCCGGCCCCGGACGGCGGGCTGGACCGCTGCCTGCGCTGCGGGGCGTTCGTCGATGCGCCCCGGACGCCGTCGGGGCCGTTGGCGCAGGCCCCCGTGGTGCCACGCCGGTCGCACGGGCGCAAGCTTCGCTGGCTGCGGCTGATCGCGGCCGAGCGCGGCATCCGCGCCGTCCTGCTGATCGCGGCCGCGGTCACCTCGGCCGCGTTGGCCACCCGCCACGACGCGGCGCTGAACACGCTGGTCCGGCTGACCCAGGCCGCCCACCCGCTGGCCGACCAGCTCGGCTGGAACATCGACCACTCGAAGCTGCTGGCCGAGGCGTCCCACCTGCTGGCCGGGCGGTCCCAGGCCTACTACCTCGTGGCGCTCGGGCTGACCGCCTACGGGATCACCCAGCTGGTCGAGGCGGGCGGGCTGTGGTGGGGGAGGCGCTGGGCCGAGTACCTGGCGGTGGTGGCCACCTCGGCATTCGTGCCGCTCGAGGTCTACGAGATCTTCCACAAGCCCACGGTGCTCAAGATCGGTGCGCTGGTGGCCAACCTGGTCATCGTGGTCTACCTGGTGCACCGCGGCCGGCTGTTCGGGGCGCGCGGCGGGCATGCCGCCGTCCTGGCCGAGGTCCAGGCCACCACCCTGCTCGCCGAGCTGGACCGACGAGCAGGGTGGGGGCACCCGTCCCGATCGCCTAGACCCGGCTGGCCCTGGGGAACGCGGCCCCCCAGACGTCGACCACGTGCACGTCGGTGCGCGGCGGCTCGCCGGCCGGGCGGATGCCGGCGCTGGCCAGTGCCGCGCCCACCACCGGGTGCAGCCGCTCCTCGGTGAACCGGTCGCAGTCGGCCTGGCTCTCCCACAGGTCGAGGTAGCGCAGCCCGCCGTCCGGTCGCTCGGTCGCGATGTGCGCGATCAGGCCCGGCGGCACCGCGTCGCCCAGCTGGGCCATGATCCGTGCGTGCACCTCGGCGTTGATCGGCACGTCCTGCTCGAAGGCGTACATGGCGCCCCTCCAAATTCGTCCAAACATACTTCGGATGGAAGTAAGGTAGGACTCGTGAGCCAGCCGGTCAAGAGGCGCGCCTACGACAACAGCCGCCGGCAGTCCGCGTCGCAGGAGCGGCGGGCGACGATCCTGGCTGCGGCCCGTGAGCTGTTCGTCGAGCACGGCTACCTCGGCACGACGATGACGGCGATCGCCGAGCGGTCCGGGGTGTCCCTGGACACGGTGTACGAGCTGGTCGGCCGCAAGCCGGGGTTGTTCCGGCTGCTCGTGGAGACGGCCATCTCCGGAGGGGACCAGGAGGTTCCCGCGGAGCAGCGCGACTACGTGCGGGCCATCCACGCCGAGCCGACGGCGGCCGGCAAGCTGACCCGCTACGCCAACGCCCTGCCGGCCATCCACTCCCGGCTGGCTCCGCTGCTGCTGGTGGTCCAGGCCGCGGCATCCGTCGAGCCGGACTTGGCCGAGCTGTGGTTCGAGATCGGGGAGCGCCGAGCCGAGAACATGCGCCGGATGGCGATCGAGCTCGACGCGACCGGCGAGCTCGCCGTCTCGGTCGACGAGACCGCCGACGTGCTGTGGGCCACGAACTCCCCGGAGGTGTATCTGCTCCTTGTGCACCGCCGCGGGTGGAGCGACGACCGGTACCGCCGCTGGCTCGCGGCGTCCTGGCAGCGGCTGCTGCTCTCCGGGTGACCACCGGAAACCTGTTGGCGGCCGACGACGCGACCGGGCAGGGTGGCCACTTGTGAACCCCACAGCGGTGCTGGCCGCCTACGACGCGCAGCTGCGGCGGGACGCCCACGCCGACGGGACGGGCGTTCGGGTCGAGCGGGTCGGCCCGGTGGTCCGCTACGTCAGCCCGGACGCCGACGGCTGGTCGGCGGTGATCTGGTCCGACCTGGCCGACGGCACCGCCGACGCGGCGATCGCCGGACAGCTGGAGTACTTCGCCGGCCGCCGGTTCGAGTGGAAGCTCTACGCCCACGACAAGCCGGCCGACCTCAGTGACCGGCTGCGGGCCGCCGGGTTCGCCGCCGAGGAGCCGGAGGCGCTCATGGTGGCCGAGATCGCGGAGCTGCCGCCGGCACCCGAGCTGCCGCTCGGGCTCACACTGCAGTGGGTGACCGACGCCGACGGCGTGGCAGCCGTGGTCGCCGTCCACGAGGAGGTGTTCGGGGTGGCACACGCGTGGCTGGGCCGGGCCCTGACCGCTCAGCTGGCCGAGCAGCGGCGGACCGGAGTCGAGCAGGTCGCGGCGCTGCTGGCGGTCGCCGACGGACGGCCGGTGTCGGCCGGGCGGGTCGAGTTCCACGGGGGCACCGAGTTCGCCAGCGTCTGGGGCGGCGGCACCTTGCCGCAGTGGCGCGGGCGTGGGCTGTACCGGGCTCTGGTCGCGGCCCGGGCGACTCGCGCGGCCGAGCTCGGCTACCGCTACCTGCAGGTCGACGCCGGGCCGGAGAGTCGGCCGATCCTGCACCGGCTGGGTTTCGTCGAGCTCACCACGACGACGCCGTTCATGAGCCCCGCCTGACCGCCGTCCACTGGGCAGCGGGTCGCGGACGCGTGTCGCTGCCGTGACGGAACTGGTGGGAGGGGGAGCATCGAAGGGTGCGGTTGGCCCTTCGACGTCGGGAGCCGCCGACCCTGCCCGGTGCGGTGGGGCCGGCGCGGCTGGCCGTGGGCGCGCCGGGCACCGCTGACCCGGCCCGGGCGACCCGCGAGCTGGCCGCGCGGCTGCTGCCGGGCGAGGTCGCCGTCATTGACCAGCTGGACCTCGACCGGGTCTCCGCCGAGCTGCTGGTGGCCGCCCGCCCGGCCGTGGTGGTCAACGTCCGAGCCAGTCTGTCCGGGCGGCACCCGGCCCGCGGGGCCAGCGTGATCGTCGATGCCGGCGTCCCGCTGCTGGACGCCGTCGGACCGGGCCTGCTGTCCAGCGTGCGCGACGGCCAGCGGCTGCGGGTGCACGAGTCCACGGTCTTCGACGCGGTGGCCGACGACGGCCTGCGGGTCCTCGGCACCGGCCAGCGCCGCGGCCCGGCGGACGTGGCCCAGGCCCTCGACGAGGCCCGCACCCGGCTGGCCAGCCGGCTCGAGTCGGTGGGCGCGGACACCGCCGCCGTCGTTCGGGCCCACGAGGCGCTGCTGCTCGAGGGCGACGGCCTGCCCGACCTGCGAGAGGTCGGTCTGGACCTGCGGGGCCGGCCGGTCCTCGTCGTCGCCCCTGGCGAGCGGGCGGCCGCCGACCTGGCCGCCGTGCGCGGGTTCGTCCGGGACCGCCGACCGGTGCTCGTGGGCGCGGAAGGGGGAGCGGCGCTGATCGCGGCCGCCGGGCTGGACGTCGACCTGGTGGTCGGTGAGGCGGGGGCGATCGGCGCCAAGGCGCTGAGCCGGGCCGTGCAGGTGCCGCGGGCGGGGGTGCCCAGCGGCTTCTCGGCCACCGACATGGCGGTGCTGCTCGCCGACGCGGGCGGGGCCGACCTGGTCGTGCTGGCCGGCGCCCCGGTGTCCTACGACGAGATGTTCGACCGGGACCGCTACGCATCGGCGTCCGCGCTGGCGGTGCGGATGCGCGCCGGGGGCCGGCTGGTGGACGCCGAGGCGGTGGCCGCGCTGCAGCGGCCGACGGTCCGCGCCGGGTCGGCCCTGCTGCTTCTCGTGGCCGGGCTGCTCGCGCTCCTCGTGGCCCTGGCCGTGACCCCGTGGGGGACCGACCTGGTGGACCGGGTCCGAGGCGGCTGGCCGTGGTGAGCTTTCGCTACCACCTGGTGTCGCTGGCCGCCGTCCTGTTCGGACTGGCCGCGGGAGTGGTCCTCGGCGCCGGACCGCTGTCGAGCCAGGTCGACTCCGCACTGGGCGGCACCGCCACCGCCTCGCCGTCCGCGTCGGCCAGCCAGTCGGCGTCCGGGTCGGGCCACGACCAGGCCTACATCGACGCGACCGCCGCCCGGCTCGTCACCGGGAAGCTGGACGGCGTCCGGGTCGTCGTCGTGACGACGCCGGGGACGCCGGCCGCCCTGTCCCGTGACGTCACGGCCGCGCTGACCGGTGCGGGCGCCACCGTCTCGGGGCAGGTCGACCTCACCGCCGCCTGGACCGACGCGGGGCAGGCCGCCGTGCTGGCCCAGATCGCCGCGCGGCTGGCCCCGGCCGACGCGCAGGTCCCGGCGACGGGCAGCGAGGCCGAGCAGACCGCCGCGGCGTTCGCCGCCGCGGTGGTGACCAAGTCCGCCAGCGCCGTCGGCCGGCCGTCCCAGACGGCCGCGGCGCTGCTCGCGGGGCTCACGGCGGGGGGCTTCGTCACCAC
>DATCDE010000253.1 GCA_036510875.1 Actinomycetes bacterium | reverse complement strand
GCCGCGACGGGTTCGGCCTGCTGCTCATCGGGCTGGCCGTGCTCACGGCCGCGGTCACCTGGTGGGGGCTGCCGGGCCCGGTCGGCGGTGTAGTCGCCGCGGTCGTCGTCGGGGCGACCGGCCGGCTGGCCTGGACGGTGCCGCTGCTGCTGCTCGGCTGGGCCTGGCGGGTGCTGCGGCACCCGGACCGCAACGCCCCGGCCGGACGGCTGGTGATCGGCTGGACGGCGGTGCTGCTCGGCGCCCTCGGCCTGCTGCAGGTCGCCCACGGCACCCCGCAGCCCTCGGACGGCGCCACGGCGATGCGCGCCGCCGGCGGCTGGCTCGGCTGGATCGCCTCGGCGCCCCTGGTGGCGGGAGTGTCCGCCTACGTGGCCGCCCCGCTGCTGCTGCTGCTCGTGGTCTTCGGCCTGCTCGTGCTCACCGCCACCCCGGTGCACCAGATCCCGAAGCGGCTGCGCGACCTCGAGGCCTGGCTGCTGCGCCGGCCGGCCGAGGCCCTCGCCGCGCCGCAGCCCGACCTCCTCGACCTCACCGACGGCGCCACCCGGCCGCCGGTGAAGCGGTCTCGACCGCGTCGCCGGGTGGGGGTCGCCCAGCCGGACGCCGACGACGCTGCCACCGGGCCCAACGGCCAGGAGGCCTACGCGACGCCGCTGGTCCAGACGCCGGCCGAGCAGCTGGAGACCCAGCCGGTGCGGCTGGCGCCGGCCGCGAAGTCGGCCGAGCCGGCCCCTGCGGTGCCGCTGCCGCCGCGCGCGGAACAGCTGCTGCTCTCCGGCGACGTCACCTACCACCTGCCCTCGCCCGACCTGCTCAAGCCCGGCGCGGTGCACAAGCGGCGCAGCGAGGCCAGCGACGCCGTGGTCGGGCGGCTCACCACCGTGCTCGAGCAGTTCGAGATCGACGCGCAGGTCACCGGCTACACCCGCGGCCCGACGGTCACCCGGTACGAGCTCGAGCTCGGCCCGGCGGTCAAGGTCGAGCGGGTCACCGCACTGAGCAGGAACATCGCCTACGCGGTGGCCAGCGCGGACGTGCGGATCCTGTCGCCGATCCCTGGCAAGTCGGCCATCGGTATCGAGATCCCGAACGCGGACAAGGAGATCGTCAGCCTCGGCGACGTGCTCCGGGCGGCCGTGGCGACCTCCGACCACCACATGCTCATGGTCGGTCTCGGCAAGGACGTCGAGGGCGGGTTCGTCGTGGCCAACCTGGCCAAGATGCCGCACCTGCTGGTTGCCGGGGCCACGGGCTCGGGCAAGTCGTCCTGCATCAACTCGCTGATCACCTCGATCCTGCTGAGGTCCACCCCCGACGAGGTCCGGCTGATCCTCGTTGACCCCAAGCGGGTGGAGCTCACGGCGTACGAGGGCGTGCCGCACCTGATCACGCCGATCATCACCAACCCGAAGAAGGCGGCCGAGGCGCTGCAGTGGGTGGTCCGGGAGATGGACGCCCGCTACGACGACCTCGCGGCGTTCGGGTTCCGGCACATCGACGACTTCAACAAGGCCGTCCGCTCGGGTGCCGTGCAGCCGCTGCCGGGCAGCGAGCGGGTGATCCAGCCGTACCCGTACCTGCTGGTCGTCGTCGACGAGCTGGCCGACCTCATGATGGTCGCCCCCCGCGACGTCGAGGACTCGATCGTGCGGATCACCCAGCTGGCCCGGGCCGCCGGGATCCACCTGGTGCTCGCCACCCAGCGACCCTCGGTCGACGTCGTGACCGGCCTGATCAAGGCCAACGTGCCCAGCCGGCTGGCGTTCGCCACGTCCAGCCTGGCGGACAGCCGGGTCATCCTCGACCAGCCGGGCGCCGAGAAGCTGGTCGGCCAGGGTGACGGCCTGTTCCTGCCCATGGGGGCCAGCAAGCCGATGCGGATCCAGGGGGCCTGGGTCACCGAGACCGAGATCCACCAGGTGGTCGAGCACTGCAAGGCCCAGCTGCAGCCCAGCTACCGCGAGGACGTGACGGTCGGGGCCGGCCCCAAGAAGGAGATCGACGAGGAGGTCGGCGACGACCTCGACCTGCTGTGCCAGGCCGTGGAGCTGGTGGTGACCACCCAGTTCGGCTCGACGTCCATGCTGCAGCGCAAGCTGCGAGTGGGCTTCGCCAAGGCCGGCCGGCTCATGGACCTGATGGAGACCCGCGGCATCGTCGGACCCTCCGAGGGGTCCAAGGCCCGCGACGTGCTCGTCCCGCCGGACGAGCTGGACGGCCTCCTGTTCACCCTGCGCGGCGAATAGCGCGTCCGGAAAGGGACATCCCGCGCAAAACGGCCTGCCGGCGGTGATCGGGCGCGGCGTAGCATGGTTCACGCACGCCTGCGCGGGGCATCACCTTCGCACGTGCACGGTCGATAACCCAGCGTGACTGACGGTTCAGTCATCGTCACCCGGTGTCGACCAAAGGAAGGACCTGGGAGGAGGCGGCGGCCGTGTCGATCGGTGCGGAGCTGACGGCTGCCCGCGAGGCAGCGGGGATGACGTTGGAGGACGTCGCCGAGCGCAGCCGGGTCCGACGCACCGTGATCGAGCACATCGAGGCGGACGACTTCACCTTGTGCGGCGGCGACGTCTACGCCCGCGGGCACCTGCGCACCCTGGCCGGCATCGTGGGCGCCGACCCGGCCCCGCTGGTCGCCGAGTTCGACCGGCTGCACGCGCCGCACGGGCCGAGCGCCACCGAGGTGTTCGAGTCCGAGACCGCGGCCCGCCCGGAGCGCCGCGGCCCGAACTGGACGGCGGCCATGGCCGTGGCCCTGCTGGTCGTCGCCGTGATCGGCGTCCTGCAGCTGGTCAACCGCGGTGGCGGCAGCGGCCGCACGGCGATCAGCGAGCCGACCGGGTCCAGCTCGGCGGCGCTGCCCACGGCCAGCGCCTCGACGACGTCACCTGCCCCCAGCAGCGCACCAACGAACAGCGCCATCGCGGCGCTGCCCGGCGGGGTGACGGTGCGGCTCACGGTCAACTCGGGCAAGAGCTGGCTGTCGGTCACCACCGGCAGCACCGAGTCGTTCACCGGCATCGTCGCGGCCGGCACCACCAAGGTGTTCACCGACCCGGCGAGCGTCAAGCTCGTGCTCGGCAACGCCGGCGCCGTCTCCCTCAACGTCAACGGCGTGGAGATCGGCTCGCCGGGCAAGACCGGCGAGGTGGTCCGGCTGAGCTTCGTCCCCGGCAACCCGCTCGCCGGCGGCTGAGCCCCGCTCCGCGCGGGTCCTGGTCCGCACCGCGCACCACCTAGGCTGGACCCATGCCCGCCCCCTCGACGGCTGCCCCGCAGCGCGTGGCCCTCGTCACGCTCGGCTGCGCGCGCAACGAGGTGGACTCCGAGGAGCTGGCCGGTCGGCTGGCCGCGGACGGCTTCGTCCTGGTCGACGACGCCGCGGACGCCGACGCGGTCCTGGTCAACACCTGCGGGTTCGTCGCCGCGGCCAAGAAGGACTCGGTCGACACCCTGCTGGCGGCGGCCGACCTCAAGGCCGAGGGCGGGCCCAGGGCCGTCGTCGCGGTGGGCTGCCTGGCGCAGCGCTACGGCACCGAGCTGGCGGCCGAGCTGCCGGAGGCGGACGCCGTGCTGGGCTTCGACGACTACCCGCTGATCGGCGACCGGCTGCGCGCGGTGCTCGCCGGTGAGACGGTGGCCGCGCCGACCCCGACCGACCGGCGGACCCTGCTGCCGATCAGCCCGGTCGACCGGGTGGCCGCGGCGGTGACCGGTCCGGCGTCCGGGCCGCCCGTCGTCCGACGTCGACTCGACGGCAGCCCCACCGCGCCGCTCAAGCTGGCCTCCGGCTGCGACCGGCGCTGCTCGTTCTGCGCGATCCCCACCTTCCGCGGCGCGTTCACGTCCCGGCGTCCTGCCGACGTGCTGGCCGAGGCGCGCTGGCTGGCCGAGCAAGGCGTGCGCGAGCTGTTCCTGGTGAGCGAGAACTCCACCTCCTACGGCAAGGACCTCGGCGACCTGCGGCTGCTGGAGACGCTGCTGCCCGAGCTGGCCGCGGTGGACGGGATCGAGCGGGTCCGGGTCTCCTACCTGCAGCCGGCCGAGCTGCGCCCCTCGCTGGTCGAGGCGCTGGCGGGGACTCCTGGCGTGGTGCCCTACTTCGACCTGTCCTTCCAGCACGCCAGCGCGACAGTGCTGCGCCGGATGCGCCGCTTCGGCGGCCCCGACGCGTTCCTCGAGCTGCTCGCCTCGATCCGGCGGCTGGCCCCCCTGGCCGGCGTCCGCTCGAACGTGATCGTCGGATTCCCGGGGGAGACCGAGGCGGACGTCGCCGAGCTGGAGGGCTTCCTCGAGGCCGCCCGGCTGGACGTCGTGGGGGTGTTTGGCTACTCCGACGAGGACGGCACCGAGGCCGAGGGGTTCGCCGACCAGCTGGACGACGTCGGCGTGGCGGAGCGGGTCGAGCGGGTCACCCGACTGGTCGAGGAGCTCACGGCGCAGCGCGCCGAGGACCGGATCGGGGAGAAGGTCGAGGTCCTGGTCGAGTCGGTCGAGGGCGACGGCCCGTCGGCGCTGGTCGAGGGCCGGGCCGCGCACCAGGGGCCGGAGGTCGACGGCACCACGACGGTGCTGGACGGCGCCGGGCTGCGGGTCGGCGACGTCGTGGTCGCCGAGCTGGTCGGGGCCGAAGGCGTCGACCTGGTGGCCCAGCGGTGAAGCCGGCGCCCCCCGACCACCTGGGAGACCCGGTCCAGACCGTCCGCACGCTCAACATCGCGAACGCGCTGACCGCGCTGCGGCTGCTGCTCGTACCGGTGTTCGCGGTGCTGCTCTTCCACGGCGACGGCTTGGACCCGGCCTGGCGCTGGGCGGCATTCGTGGTGTTCGTCGTGGCCGCGCTGACCGACCTGGCCGACGGCGAGCTAGCCCGCTCCCGCGGCCTGGTGACCAGCTTCGGCAAGATCGCCGACCCGATCGCGGACAAGGCGCTCATGGGCACCGCGCTGGTGGGGCTGTCCGTGCTCGGCCAGCTGCCCTGGTGGGTGACCGTCGTCATCCTGGTCCGTGAGATCGGGGTGACCCTGCTGCGGTTCTGGGTGATCAGAGACGGCGTGATCCCGGCCAGCCGGGGCGGCAAGCTGAAGACGCTGCTGCAGGGGCTGGCCATCGGGCTCTACGTGGCGCCGCTGTCCGGCTGGGCGGCCACGCTGGCGGCCTGGATCATGGGGGCGGCGCTCGTCGTCACCGTGGTCACCGGCGTCGACTATGTGGTCAAGGCGCAGCGGCTGCGGCACACGGCCCGGCTGACGCGCGCGCAGGCGGCCGGCACCTCGGGCGTCGAGGGCTAAGGACGGACCCGGCGGTGCGAGTGGCCGTGGTCGCCGTCGGCGAGGAGCTGCTGCTCGGGGACGTCGTCAACACCAACCTGGCCTGGCTGGGCGCGACACTCGCCGCCGCCGGGCTGCCCGTGGTCCTCGGGGTCGAGGTGGGCGACGACGTGGATCCGATCGTGGCGGCGGTCCGGACGGCGCTGGCGGCCGCCGACGCGGTCGTGGTCAGCGGCGGGCTCGGGCCGACGTCCGACGACCGGACCCTGCTGGCCCTGCAGCAGCTCGCGCCGCACTGGACCGAGCTGCCCAACCCGGTGGGCACCGCGCCCGGCGTGCGGCTGGACGTCGGCGGCCAGCCGCTGTTCGCCGTCCCAGGGGTCCCCGGCGAGCTGCGCCGGATGGTCACCGACCACGTCGTGCCCTGGCTGCGAGACCGGGCCGACGGGCCGCCGGCGCTGGTCACCCGACAGCTGCGGGTCGCCACCCTCGGGGAGCCGGCGGTGGCCGCGCGGCTGACGCCGCTCGAGGCCGACCTGCCGGACGGCGTCCGGCTGGCCTACCTGGCCGGCACCGCCGAGATCCGGGTCCGGCTGACCGGAACCGACCCGGCGACCGTGGGCGCGGCGTGGCAGCGGGCGGCCGCGCTGCTCGGGGACGTCGTGGCGGCCGCGGACGACGAGACGCCGGCCGCGCGGGTGCTCGGGCTGCTGGCCGCGCGCTCGACCGACCTGGCCGTGGCCGAGTCGCTCACCGGGGGCCTGCTGGCCGCGACGCTGGTCGACGTCCCCGGTGCGTCGACGGTGTTCCGCGGCGGCGTGGTGGCCTACGCGACGTCGGCCAAGCACGCCCTGCTCGGGGTGGATGCCGACCTGCTGGCCCGGGTCGGGCCGGTGGACGCCGAGGTGGCCCGCCAGATGGCCCTGGGCGCCCGCACCTCGTTCGGGACCGGCGTCGGGGTAGCGACCACCGGGGTGGCCGGGCCGGACCCGCAGGACGGCGTCCCGCCGGGGACGGTGCACGTCGCCGTCGTGGGACCGGGGGAGCGCAGCGTGGTCGAGTCGCCCTCCCTGGGTGGGGACCGGCCGCAGATCCGGGCCAAGACCGTCGCGCACGCGCTCGACCTGCTGCGCCGGGTGCTCGCCGCCGACAGGTGACCTCGGTGGGCACGTTGGCCGCCACGTGGCTACTGTGGTGATTACAGTGTTACAGGGCCGCTCGGGTGACGGTGTGGTCAGGTGCCGGGCTGCTGTCGGCTCCTGGGGGTACCGTGGATTCCATAAGTCCGGGAACGAGTTCGGGAGGGAGGGATCGCCGCATGGTGCTGTTGCGTCGAGTGCTCGGTGACGAGTTGCGCAACCAGCGGCTGCGCCAGGGCCGTACCCTGCGCGAGGTGTCCGCGGCTGCGCGGGTTTCCCTCGGCTACCTCTCCGAGGTCGAGCGGGGCCAGAAGGAGGCCAGCAGCGAGCTGCTCGCCTCGATCTGCTCGGCGCTCGACGTCCCGATGTCGGTGGTGCTGCGGTCGGTGAGTGACGAGTTCGCGCTGGCCGAGCTGTCCGAGTCGGTCGCGGCTGAGGTGGCCGCCGCGCCGGTCGACGGACCGCCGCGGTCCACGGTCGTCGCTTCGGCGGCCTGACCCGCACCCAGGTGACCGTGCCGCCGGTGGCCGCCACCATGGCGCACACCCGGCAGGCGATCCTGGACGGCGCGTTGCGCTCGGTGGCCGAGCACGGCACCGCCGGCGTCACCATGGCGCAGATCGCCCGCGACGCCCGCGTGGCCAAGGCCACGCTCTACAACCACTTCCGCACCAAGGACGACGTGTGGTCCGCGCTGGCGCGCCGCGAGGTCGGGGCGCTCACTGCCGTGCTGGTCGCCGCCGCGGCTGTGGACCTGGCCGACGCGCTGACCGTGACGGCCCTGGCGGTGGGCGCGCACCCCGGTCGGGCTGCCGTGACCAACGAGGCGCTGCTCGCGGGCTGGCCGGCGGCGTCCGACGCCGTCCGGCGGGCCCTGGTCGCGGCCGGGCGGCCCGACGACCCCGCTGGCGTCGACCTGGTCCTGCGCTGGCTGGTGACCCAGCTGAGCCGCCCGGGCGACGAGCCGACCGTGCGCGCGCAGGCCGCCGTGCTCGGCGCCGGGCTCTGATCAGCTGCGCAGCCGCAGGCCCCGCGGGGTGAGCCGGAAGCCGGCGCCGGCCAGGGCCGCGCCGAGCGCACCCCCGGAGGTGGGTCCCAGCACGGAGGTCCCGTCGGTTCGCTCCACCTGCAGCCGGCCCAGCTGGCCCTCGTGCACGGCCAGCGCCAGGGCGTCGGCGGCCGCCTGCACCGGCGCCGGGTCGTCGGTGAACGACAGCAGGGTGCGCCCGCCGCGCTCGACGTAGAGCACCAGCGCGCCGTCGACGAGCACCACGAGCGAACCTGCCTTCCGGCCGGGCCGGTGCCCGGTCTCGGAGCCGCGCTCCGGCCACGGCAGCGCGGCCCCGTAGGCGCTGGCCGGGTCGGTCGCGGCCAGCACCATCGCGGGTGACGGCTTGCGGCTGTCGGCGGCGAACGAGCGCAGCCGGTCCACGGCTCCCGGGATGGCGAACTGGGCGGCGCCCAGCCCCTCCACGACGTACCCGCGGCGGCAGTGGCCGGACTCCTCGAACGCGGACAGCACCCGGTAGACGGCGGCGAACCCGCCGGGTGCCCGCTCGGCCACGACCGCGCCCCGGGTCACCACCCCGTGCCGCTCCAGCAGTCCCTCGGCCAGCGCCGTGGCCCGCCGGGTCGGGTCCGGCTCGGCCGGCGGCAGCAACGACCAGCGGCCCGGCATCGTGGGCGCCCCGCTGCGCACCGGGCCCCCGAGCCGGCCGCCGCGGCGCCCGTACCGGACCCGTGGTGCGGCCGGGCGGGCCCGGTGCGCGGGCCGGCCGGTGAGCAGGCTGCGCAGCGGGGCGAGCGTGTCGTTGGTGAGCCGCCCGCCCCACACCAGGCCCCACAGTGCCGCGATCAGGTCGGAGTCCGCCGGTGCGCCGACCCGCTGCGCCAGCGCGGGCAGGAACAGCGCGGCCCCGCCGTCGAGCGCGTCGAGCACGGCCCGCTGCACCTCGTCCGGCTCGAACCCGTCGACGAGCGGCAGCGTCAGCGGGGCCGTCTCGGCCAGGTGCAGGGACACCCACCCGTCGTCGCCGGGCAGCGATCCGTGCCCGGCCCAGACCACCTCGCCGGTCGTGGTCAGCTCGTCCAGCAGCGCGGGGGAGTAGCCGGCCACCCGGGCCGGCAGCACCAGGCGTTCCAGCGCGGACGCCGGCACCGGCGTGCCGGCCAGCTGCTCGGCCACGCTCAGAACGCCGTCCGGACCGCGCAGGGTCCCGCCCACGCCCTGCCAGACCGGGAGGAACCGGGCCAGGGCGGTCGGGGACACCGGCTCGGCCTCGTGCCGCAGCGCGGCCAGCGACCGCCGGCGCAGCAACCGCAGCACCTCCGTGCCGCACCACTCGGTCCCGCTCCCGCCGGGGCTGAAGTCGCCCTCGACCACCCGGCCGGCCGCGGCCAGCCGGGTCAGCGTGCCCTGGACGACGGCCACCCCCAGCCCGAACCGCTCGGCTGCGGCGGTCGCGTGGAACGGGCCGTGGGTGCGGGCATAGCGGGCCACCAGGTCGCCCACCGGGTCGGCCACCGGCTCGAGGAACGCCTCCGGGATGCCGGCCGGCAGCGGGACCCCGAGCGCGTCGCGCAGCCGGCCGGCGTCCTCGACCGCGGTCCAGTGCTCGACCCCGGCGATGCGCACCCGCAGCGCCCGCCGGGCCGACTCCAGCGCGAACAGCCACCCCGGGGCCTCTCCCGGCTCGGTGACCCTGGCCAGCACCTCCTCGGTGGTGAGCGGGCCGAGCCCGCGCAGCAGGTCCGCCGCTGCCTCCATCGAGCGGGCCTGCCGGGTGGTCGTCGTCCGCTGCAGGTCGGCCTCGACGCCGGCCACCGACTCGGGGTCGAGCAGCTCGCGCAGGTCGGCCTGGCCGAGCAGCTCGGCCAGCAGCGAGGTGTCCAGCGCCAGCGCGGCGGCCCGCCGCTCGGCCAGCGGCGAGTCGCCCTCGTAGAGGTACTGCGCCACGTAGCCGAACAGCAGCGACCGGGCGAACGGGGACGGCTCTCGGGTCTCCAGCTCGACCACCCGCACCCGGCGCTCGGCGACGTCGCGCATCAGCCGCACCAGCGCCGGGACGTCGAAGACGTCCTGCAGCACCTCGCGCATGGTCTCCAGGACGATCGGGAACGAGCCGTACTCGGCGGCCACCGACAGCAGCTGGGCCGAGCGCTGCCGCTGCTGCCACAGCGGGGAGCGGCGCCCCGGGTCGCGCCGCGGCAGCAGCAGCGCCCTGGCCGCGCACTCGCGGAACCGGGCCGCGAACAGCGCCGAGCCGCCGACCTCGGCGGTGACCATGGCCTCGACGTCGTCCGGGTCGAGGACGGCGAGGTCTGCCGGCGGCTCGACGTCGGTCTCGGGCAGCCGGAGCACGATGCCGTCGTCGGCGTGCATGGCCTGGACGTCGATGCCATACCGGTCGCGCAGCCGCCCGGCCACGGCCAGCGCCCAGGGGGCGTGCACCTGCGCGCCGTAGGGGGAGTGGACCGCCACCCGCCAGTCGCCCAGCTCGTCGCGGAACCGCTCCACGACGATCGTGCGGTCGTCCGGAACCTGCCCGGTGGCCTCCCGCTGCTCCCGCAGGTAGGCCAGCAGGTTGCGGGCCGCGAGCTCGTCCAGCCCGGCGGCGGCTACCCGCGCGGCCGCGGCGTCCTCGTCCAGCTTGGCGAGCGTGCGCACGAACGCACCCACGGCGGCCCCGAGCTCGGCCGGGCGGCCCAGCGAGTCGCCCTTCCAGAACGGCAGCCGGCCGGGCTGCCCCGGCGCCGGCGAGACCAGGACCCGGTCGTGGGTGATGTCCTCGATCCGCCAGGACGACGAGCCGAGCGTGAACACGTCGCCGATGCGCGACTCGTAGACCATCTCCTCGTCCAGCTCGCCGACCCGGGCCGCCTTCTCGCCCACCAGGAACACCCCGAACAGCCCGCGGTCGGGGATGGTGCCGCCGCTGGTCACGGCCAGCCGCTGTGCGCCGGGACGACCGCTCAGGGTGCCGGTCACCCGGTCCCACACCAGCCGCGGCCGCAGCTCAGCGAACGCGTCGCTGGGGTAGCGCCCGGCCAGCATGTCCAGGACGCCGTCGTAGGCCGACTGCGGCAGCCCGGCGAACGGCGCGGCCCGCCGGACCAGGGCCAGCAGCGCGTCGACATCCCAGTCGTCGACCGCGACCATGGCGACCACCTGCTGGGCCAGCACGTCGAGCGGGTTGCGGGGGTAGCGGAGCTCCTCGATCGCGCCGGACACCATCCGCTCGGCGACCACCGCGGTCTGCACGAGGTCGCCGCGGTACTTGGGGAACACCACGCCGCGGCTGACCGCCCCGACCTGGTGCCCGGCCCGGCCGACCCGCTGCAGCCCGCTGGCCACAGACGGCGGCGACTCGACCTGCACCACGAGGTCGACCGCGCCCATGTCGATGCCCAGCTCGAGGCTGGACGTCGCCACGACCGCCTGCAGCCGGCCGGCCTTGAGCTCCTCCTCGATGAGCGCCCGCTGTTCCTTCGACACTGAGCCGTGGTGCGCCTTGGCCAGCACCCCCTCGGCGCCGCGGGAGGTGCCGCTCTGCGCCATGATCTCGGCCGCGGTGAGGTGGCCGGCGTCCGGCAGCACCTCGCCGGTGGCCCGCTCGTGGGCGATCTCGTTGAGCCGGGCGCACAGCCGCTCGGCCAGCCGCCGCGAGTTGGCGAACACGATGGTCGAGCGGTGCGCCTGGACCAGGTCGACGATGCGCTCCTCGACGTGCGGCCAGATGGACGGTCGGGGGGCGTCCGGGTCCCGGTCCGGGCCGGGGCCGGTGCCGCCGAGGTCGCCGAGGTCCTCGACCGGGACGACGACCTCGAGCTCGATCCGCTTCTCCGACGGCGGCTGGACCACGGTGACGTCCCGGGTGCCGCCGAGGAACCGGGCCACCTCCTCGACCGGGCGGACGGTGGCGGACAGCCCGATCCGCCGGGCCGGGCGCTCCAGCAGCGCGTCCAGCCGCTCCAGGCTGACCGCGAGGTGGGCGCCACGCTTGGTGCCGGCCACGGCGTGCGCCTCGTCGATGATCACCGTGTCGACGCCGCGCAGCGCCTCCCTGGACTGCGAGGTGAGCAGCAGGAACAGCGATTCGGGGGTGGTGATGAGCACGTCCGGCGGCCGGGTCGCGATCCGCCGCCGCTGGTCGGCCGGGGTGTCCCCGGTGCGCAGGGCCACCTCGACGTCGGGCTCGGCCAGCCCGAGCCGGACGCTGGCCTGCCGGATGCCGGCAAGGGGTGCGCGCAGGTTGCGTTCGACGTCCACGGCCAGCGCCTTGAGCGGGGAGACGTAGAGCACGCGAAGGCGCCGCTTGCGGTCCGCGGGGCGGGGCTCGGCGGCGATCCGGTCCAGCGACCACAGGAACGCCGCGAGCGTCTTGCCCGAGCCGGTGGGCGCGACCACGAGGACGTCCCGCCCGGACCGGACGGCGTCCCAGGTGCCGGCCTGCGCCGCGGTCGGGCCAGCGAACGCCCCGTTGAACCAGGCCCGGGTCGCAGCCGAGAACCCGGCCAGCGGGTCGTCTGCTGCGGGGGGACGGCGGGCCATGGCCCTCCATCCTGCCCCCGCCCACCGACAGCCGCTGCCAGCGGTCGATGTCAGCGGTCGGTGCCAAGGGCGCTTGAGTCTCGGGCCCCGGTCGCCGATGTCCCGAACATGCGGAAGATGCGGATTCTGCGGATTGCGGCCGTGGCCGCGTTGGCGTTGGCGCTGTCGGGATGCGTGAAGCTCGACATGAACCTGGCGGTCCAGCCGGACAACACGGTCGACGGCGCCGTCGTCCTCGCGGTCGACAAGAAGCTCCAGGGGATGGCCGGGGGGAACCTCAGCGACCTGCTGAACCAGGGCACGACGACACAGCCCACGCAGGGCCACGTCACCCAGCAGCCGTACGACGACGGCACCTACGCGGGTACCCAGATGAACTTCAGCGGGGTGCCGATCAGCCAGTTCCGGTCCGGCTCCAGCGGCAACGACCTGTCGATCACCCGGGACGGCGACACGTTCCGGGTCAGCGGCACGCTGGACATGTCCACCGCCGGAGGCACGTCGGGGGCCAGTTCCGGGGGCAGCCCCGGGGGCAGCGCCTCGGCCGCGCCGATCGACCTGTCCGCCCTCGGCGCCAGCCCGCAGCTGCGGGTGCGGCTGTCCTTCCCCGGTGACGTGCTGAGTGCGAACGGCGTGATAGACGGCCGCACGGTCACCTGGACGCCGAAGCCGGGGGAGAAGATCGCCCTGCAGGCCGTGGCGAGCGCCACGCCGGCGTCGCCGGCAGGGATGTGGCTGGTCGTCGGCGGCCTGGTGGCCGGTCTCGCGCTGATGGGCGGGCTTCTGGTCATGACGATGCGACGGCGTCCGACGGCTCCGGCGGCTCCGGCGGTGGCTGAGGTGCCGGCCGGGAGCATCCTGCCGGGGGTGTCGTCCGCGGTGGCGACCGGCCAGCCCGAGGGCTGACCCCGACCACCAGATCGGCTACCGTCGCGGCCGTGCGGCTCAGCGACTTCTGGCGGCGGATGGAGGACCACCTCGGTCCCAGCTACGCGGCCTCGTGGGCGCGGGACACGGTGCTCGCCGAGCTCGGCGGGCGCACCGTGGACCAGGCGCTGGCCCAGGGCGAGGACACCCTGCTGGTCTGGCGCGCAGTCTGGTCGCACCTGCAGCTGCCGCCGTCCGCCCGCTGACCGCTCCGACCGATCGCTTACCCTGCCTCGGTGACGTCCGACGCGCGGCCCGAAGTCCTGGCCGCAGCCTCGGCCGAAGGCGCCGGTTTCGTGGCCGCCGTCCAGCGGCGCACGGTGGGCGGGCTGTCCGGTGCGCAGGTGCTCGGCGGGCTAGGGGTCGGCGCCGGCGTGGCCGTCGGCGGGCTGATCGCCGCGAGCCTGGCCAACTCCGACTCTGCGGGCCGGCCTGGCGCAGACCGCGAGCACCCTGGGCGCCGCGGTGGCCGCCGTCCCGGCTGTCCCGGCTGATGAACCGGCGCGGCCGCCAGCCTGGGCTGGCGGCCGGACTGATGGTGGGGGCGCTGGGGGCGGCCGTCGTGCTCGTCGCGACGGTGACCCGGTGGCTGCCGCTGCTGCTCGTGGGCACGTTCCTGTTCGGGACGGCGTCAGCGACCGGGCTGCAGGCCCGCTACGCGGCGACCGACCTGGCCGAGCCGCGGCACCGGGCCCGCGCCCTGTCCCTGGTGGTGTGGGCGACCACGATCGGCGCGGTCGCCGGGCCGAACCTGGCCGACCCGGCCGGACGGGTGGCGCTCGAGCTGGGGCTGCCGATGCTGGCCGGGCCGTACCTGTTCTCGCTGGTGGCGTTCGCGCTCGGCGCGCTGCTGCTGGCCCGGCGCCGGTTCGTCGCGGCCGGCGGCGTCGCCAACCCGGCCCTGTCGGTGCGGGCGGCGTACCGCGTCGTAGGCCAGACGCCACGGGCGCTGCTGGGGCTCGGCGCCATCGTGGTCGCGCACACCGCCATGGTCGGGGTCATGGTGATGACCCCGATCCACATGCGGCACGTGGACGTCTCGCTCACCGTCATCGGCCTGGTGATCAGCGTGCACATCGCCGGCTTCTACGCCCTCTCCCCGGTGGTGGGCTGGGCCGTCGACCGGTTCGGCCGGGTCCCGATGATCTACCTGGGCGCGGTGCTGCTGCTCGCGTCCGCCGCGGTGGCCGGGACGGCGCCCGTGCACGACTCGGCCCAGCTGGGGGTGGGCCTGTTCCTGCTCGGACTGGGCTGGTCCTGCGGGCTGGTCGCCGGCTCCACGCTGCTCACCGAGCCGGTGCCGGCGGCCAGCCGGACCTCGGTGCAAGGCGCGGCCGACCTGGCCATGAACGCGGCCGGCGCGGTGGACGGGGCGCTCGCCGGGGTGCGTCGATGCGCTGACGTCGTACGGCTGGCTCACGGTGGGGGCGGCCGGTCTGGTCGGGCTGCTGGTGATCGGTGCGGCCCACCCGGCGTGTCGGTTGGATTCGAACACTCGTTCGACCTAGGCTTCCCGCTGTCGCTTCGTCCACAGCCTCGGTGTCGGCTCTCGCTGGTTGTCGGTGGCGGGTCGTAGCGTCGTTGCAGGGCAAGCCCCGCCCGCCCGCACCGAACCGGCGCACGACACCGGCCCGACCCCCGGAGGCAGCCAGCATGGCAGCAGCAGACCGCGAGAAGGCGCTCGACACCGCCCTCGCACAGATCGAGAAGTCCTTCGGCAAGGGCTCCGTCATGCGGCTCGGCGACGAGGTGCGGGTGCCGATTGAGGTCATCCCGACCGGGTCGATCGCGCTCGATGTCGCGCTTGGCATCGGCGGACTGCCCCGCGGCCGGGTGGTGGAGATTTACGGCCCGGAGTCCTCCGGCAAGACCACGGTGGCGCTGCACGCGGTGGCCAGCGCGCAGCGGGCCGGCGGGATCGCCGCGTTCATCGACGCCGAGCACGCCCTCGACCCCGACTACGCCGGCAAGCTCGGCGTCGACACCGACGCGCTGCTGGTCTCCCAGCCGGACACCGGCGAGCAGGCGCTGGAGATCGCCGACATGTTGGTCCGCTCGGGCGCCCTGGACATCTTGGTCATCGACTCGGTGGCCGCGTTGGTACCACGGGCCGAGATCGAGGGCGAGATGGGCGACAACCACGTGGGCCTGCAGGCCCGGCTGATGTCGCAGGCGCTGCGCAAGATGACCGGGGCGCTGAGCAACACCAACACCACGGCGATCTTCATCAACCAGCTGCGCGAGAAGATCGGCGTGATGTTCGGCTCGCCGGAGACCACGACCGGCGGCAAGGCGCTGAAGTTCTACTCGAGCGTGCGGCTCGACGTCCGCCGGATCGAGACGCTCAAGGACGGCACCGACGCGGTCGGCAACCGCACCCGCGTCAAGGTGGTGAAGAACAAGGTCGCCCCGCCGTTCAAGCAGGCCGAGTTCGACATCATCTACGGCCAGGGGATCTCCC
Source organism: Actinomycetes bacterium (assembly GCA_036510875.1). Lineage (NCBI taxonomy): Bacteria > Bacillati > Actinomycetota > Actinomycetes > Actinomycetes bacterium. Next base: position 6,529 of record DATCDE010000253.1, on the reverse strand, counting down.
GCGAGGGCGGCCTGATCGACATGGGCGTCGACAACGGGATCGTCCGCAAGAGCGGGGCCTGGTACACCTACGACGGCGACCAGCTGGGCCAGGGCAAGGAGAACGCCCGCACCTTCCTGCGGGACAACCCCGACCTCGCCGACGAGATCGAGAAGAAGATCAAGGAGAAGCTCGGCATCGGCGCGACCCTGGACGCCGGGGTCGACCTGACCTCCGCTGTCCCGGTCACGATCTGATCCGCATGGCACATCGGAGCCGGCCCGCGCCGCCGGAGCCGGGCGGCCACCGCGACGTGGGGCCGGACGCCGACCCCGACGACGTGGCCCGCACCATCGCACTGCAGCAGCTGGGCTTCGGCCCGCGGACCAGGGCCCAGCTCGAGCAGGTGATGGCCCGGCGTAACGTGCCGGAGGAGTCGGTCCGACGGCTGCTCGAACGGTTCTGTGAGGTCGGCCTGGTCGACGACGCCGCGTACGCGTCCGCCTGGGTCGAGTCCCGGCACACCGGCCGGGGGCTGGCCCGCCGGGCGCTGGCCCACGAGCTGCGGCACCGGGGGGTGCCCGACCCGCTCGTCGACCAAGCCCTCGACGAGCTCGACTCGGACCGTGAGCTGGCCACCGCCCGAGCGCTGGTGGCCCGCCGGCTGCCCGCGACCCGCAGCCTGGAGCCGGCCGCCCGTGTGCGCCGGCTGACCGGGCTGCTGGCCCGCAAGGGCTACCCGGGCGGGCTCAGCTACCGGGTGGTCCGCGAGGCGCTGGCCGGAGAAGGCCTGGCAGCGGAGGGTCTCGCCGAGGACCAGCTGGCCGGGCTGGACACCGCCGAGCCGGACTGACCGGTCAGCGAGCCGGCGAACCGGGCCAGCCCGTCCTGGGTGAGCCCCGGATCGTCGTGGCGCAGCCCCCAGGACATCTCCTGCAGCGCCCAGGTGGCCACATACGCTCTGGCCCGCTCCAGGTCGCCGGCCAGCTCGGGCCCGGCGGCCAGCATCGAGGCGACCACCCGCGGGTCGGCGCCCACGGCCACCGCGATGGTGTCCACGGCCGGGTCGCCGGGCACCGCGCCGTCCCAGTCCAGCACGCCGGTCAGCGCACCCGTGGCCGGGTCCACCCGGAGGTTGACCCCGCCCAGGTCGCCGTGGATCAGCCCCTGCGGGGCCCGTCGAGCCGCGTGAACCGCCCGGTCCAGGTCCGCGACGGCGCGCTCGGCCAGTGCAACCGGCAGCAACGGCACCACGCTGGCCGACAGCTCGTCGGCCAGCGCCTGCCACAGCCCGACCCACTCCGGGGCCGGCAGCGGCCAGGCCCCGGCCGGCAGGCAGCGGGTCCGGGCCAGCAGCGCGGCCAGGTCGCGACCCAGCCGTGCGGCGGACGCGTCGTCCAGGCCGCGGACCGCCGGGTCGTCCATGGCGATACCGGGCAGGTACTCCAGCAGCAGGTGCGCCCGGCCCAGCGGCGCGTCCAGGACCGCACCGAGCACCGCGGGCGCCGGCAGCCCCAGCCGGTGCGCTGCCCGCAGTCGGGCCGCGTCGTCCTCGAGCAGGGCCAGCCGGTCCGGTGTCCGGGGGAACCGCCAGACCAGGCCGGCGGTCCGGTCGACCAGCACCACGTGCTGCTTGCCGCGCAAGTCGAGCACCAACCCCGAGGTTGCCGGGTCGACGCCGGCTGCGGCCGCGTACTGCTCGACGGCTCCCACCGGGCCATCCTGTCGCACCCTCGCCCCCTACAGTGCCGTGCATGCCCACTTTCCCGTCGCCCAACCGGCTTCGGGTCGTCGGGTGGACGTCGTTGGGGTTCTTCCTGGCGCTCACCCTGGTCGTGCTGCTGGACGGCCACCAGCTGGCCCGGCTGGACTCCGCGGTCGAGCGCACCGTGCGGCAGTGGGTGACCACGCGGCCAGCGATCGTCCGGGTCGCCGAGGCCATCACCTGGCTGGGCAACCCGTTGGTCGTGACCGCGGTGGTCGTGGTCCTGGCGCTGCTCCTCTACGCCCGGGGGGCCCGGCCGGCGGCCGTCTACCTGGCTGCGACCGCGGCCGGTGGTGCGCTGCTCAACACCTCGGTCAAGCTGCTCGTCGAGCGGGCCCGCCCCGCGACGGTCGACCACCTGGTTGCGGCGCACGGGTTCAGCTACCCCTCCGGCCACGCGGCCGCCGGGATCTACCTGTTCGGCGCGCTGTCGGTGCTGGCGCTGCTCCTGGTCCCCGGCCGGCTGGGGCGGCGGATAGCGCTGGCTGCGTGCGTCGTGGGCCCGCTCATCGGGATCAGCCGGATCGTGCTCAGCGTGCACTGGCTCACCGACGTGCTCGCCGGCTGGGCGCTGGCGCTGGCCTGGCTGTCGCTGACGACGTCAGTCCTGCTGCGCGTCGAGCAGCCGCAGCGCGGCCCGGACCTGCAGGTGCAGCCCCGGGACGAGCGGCTCGGGTAGCGCCCGGACCGGGAACCACTCCAGCCGGTGCGGGTGGTCCCCGCCGAGCGGCGCCAGCCGGTCGACGACGACCGCGAACACGTGCTCGACATGGCGCACCGGCTCGGGTCCGTCCGGGCAGGCGTAGACGTCCTGCAGGATGGCCAGGTGCGGCTGCAGGGTGTGCTGCGGCACCAGGCCAGTCGCGTCGCGCAGGGTGCGGGTCACGGCCGAGAGCGGTCGCTCACGTCCCTTGAGGTGGGCGCTGACCACCCCCCACCGGCCGAACTCCGGGTCGCGCTCCAAGAGCACCTGCGTCCCGGCCGGGTCGACGGCGAGCACCCCCACGAGGGCGTGCTGCTGGCTCGCGTTCACGTCCTCGACTCTACGAGCGGGCTCCGCGCGCGGCCTCCGCGGCCGCGCTGACCCCCGCGCCCAGCCCCGGGACGGCGGGCTCCGGCAGCGCGCCCACGGCGAACCAGGCCAGCACCGAGCCCGGTTCGGCAGCGAGCGGGTGCTCCGGGTCGGCCACGACCGCGAACAAGTGGTCCCGGTGCCGGACCTCCTCGCCGCGGCCGCAGGTGACACCGCAGGAAACCATGGCCTGCGTCACGCCGAGAGCGGGTTCCAGGACCCGGACGTCGGCCAGCCCGGACTCCTTGGCCACCTCCCGGTGGACGGCGTCCGGCAGGGACTCGTCCCCTCCACGTGGCCGCCAAGCGGGCCCCAGCGCCCGAACCGGGGGTGCCGCAGCAGCACCCGGGTGCCGTCCGGGGTGACCACGACGGCGCTGGCCGTCAGGTGCCTGGGTGGGGTGGGCACGGGGGCAGCGTAGGTCCGCCTACCCTTGACCCCGACATGACACAGCGCAGCTACCAGATCCGCACCTACGGGTGCCAGATGAACACCCACGACTCCGAGCGGCTGGCCGGCCTACTGGAGGACGCGGGCTACCGGCGCGCGGCCGAGGACGAGCCGGCCGACGTCGTCGTGTTCAACACCTGCGCGGTGCGCGAGAACGCCGACAACCGCCTGTACGGCAACCTCGGCCACCTGGCCCCCGTGAAGGCGCAGCGCCCGGGCATGCAGATCGCCGTCGGGGGCTGCCTGGCCCAGAAGGACCGCGGCGAGATCACCCGCCGGGCCCCCTGGGTGGACGTCGTCTTCGGCACCCACAACATCGGCTCGCTGCCGGTGCTGCTCGAGCGGGCCCGGCACAACCAGACCGCGCAGGTGGAGATCCTCGAGTCGCTGGAGGTCTTCCCGTCCACGCTGCCCACCCGGCGCGAGTCCGCCTACGCGGCGTGCGTCTCCATCAGCGTGGGCTGCAACAACACCTGCACGTTCTGCATCGTCCCGAGCCTGCGCGGCACCGAGAAGGACCGCCGCCCCGGCGACGTCCTCGCCGAGGTCGAGGCGCTGGTCGAGCAGGGTGTCCTCGAGGTCACCCTGCTCGGGCAGAACGTGAACTCCTACGGCGTGGAGTTCGGCGACCGGCAGGCGTTCTCCAAGCTGCTGCGGGCCTGCGGCGACGTCGAGGGGCTGGAGCGGGTGCGGTTCACCAGCCCGCACCCCAAGGACTTCACCGACGACGTCATCGAGGCGATGGCACAGACCCCGAACGTGATGCCCAGCCTGCACATGCCGCTGCAGTCCGGCTCGGACGACGTGCTGCGCCGGATGCGCCGGTCGTACCGGCAGGAGCGCTACCTCGGCCTCATCGAGCGGGTCCGGGCCGTCATGCCGGACGCCGCCATCACCACCGACATCATCGTCGGCTTCCCCGGGGAGACCGACGCCGAGTTCGAGGCCACCCTGGACGTGGTTCGGGCGGCCCGGTTCGCCGGCGCGTTCACCTTCCAGTACTCGCCCCGGCCGGGGACGCCGGCCGCGGAGATGGCCGACCAGGTGCCCAAGTCCGTCGTCCAGGAGCGGTACGAGCGGCTGGTGGCCCTGCAGGACGACATCGCCTGGGCTGAGAACCGGCGGCAGGTCGGCCGGGTGCTCGAGGTGCTGGTGGCCGAGGGCGAGGGCCGCAAGGACGACGCGACGCACCGGCTGTCCGGCCGGGCACCGGACAACCGGCTGGTGCACTTCACCGTGCCGCAGGGGCAGCAGCCACCGCGGCCGGGGGACGTCGCGACCGTCCAGGTCACCTACGCGGCACCGCACCACCTGGTGGCCGACGGCCCGACCTTCGCGGTGCGCCGCACCCGGGCCGGTGACGCCTGGCTGGCCCGGCAGCAGACGAACGAGGAGCACGTCCCCACGGGTGGGGGCGTGCTCCTGGGGATGCCCTCGGTTCGCGCCTGACGCCGCACGCCCGCGGTGTCCGGGTCGGGGCTAGCGTCCGCCGCCCTGCTGGGTTCCGTCGTTGCGGCCGAAGCCACCGGCGCCGCCGACCGCCTTCGGGCCGCTGAAGCCCTGGCCGAGACCCTGCCGCCACTGGTCGCTTTGGTGGTTGACCGGTCCGCCGCTGTTCACGTGGGCCCGCTGGTCGTCCTGGCCCTGGCCGTCGTTGTGGTTGGCGCCGCTCTTGTCTTGGCCCGGCGACCCGCTGGGCTCGGCCGTCTGGTTGGCCTCGGGCGACTTGGCCGGCACGGTGGTGTGGGTGGTCGTCGCGGTCGGGGCCGTCGACCGGGTGGCCGTGGCCCCGACCTCCGGGGACTCGCTGGCCTCGGAGTGGGTCGGCAGCAGCGTGCTCACGACGGCCGGCGGCTTGGGGTCCTGCGACGTCACGTGCGCCACGGTGACGACGCCGACGCAGGCCATCGCCACGGCGCCGCCCCCTAGCACGATGGCGCCTGCGGCCCCCATGCTCGCCGCGCGGGCGGCCAGCCGGGTGATCCGCCGTTTCACGGGGGTCAGCCGTCCGGCGGGGGCGACGGTCGGCGCCGCGGCCAGGAAGGCGGCGAGCTCGGCCCCGGGACGTGGCGCGGGCTGGTCAGCCAGTCGGCGCAGGTCGCGCAGCACGCCCTCGACCCCCTGCTGGGTCCCGGTGGGACCGGCCAGCCGGTCGTCGAAGAAGTCGTCGCCGTTGCTCATCTCACCCCTGTCATCGCACGGCGGCCACCGGGGGATACGCCCCGTGGCCGCTGTCACCCGTTCGGCCCACCGCCGTGCCCTGCTCGACCAGCCGTCGCAGCGCCTCGAGCGCCCGGTGCTGCAGCGCCTTGACCGCGCCGACGCTGCGCCCGAGAGCCACGGCGGTTTCCTCCAGGGACAGGTCGGCGACCACCCGCAGCGCCAGCACCTCCCGCTGGTCCTCGGTCAGCCAGTGCAGCAGCGCGAGCGCCCCGCCCGTGAGGGAGGGGTGCAGACCGGACTGCGGCGCGCCGGACCCGGACAGCGCGACCTCCTCGGCGCTCGGCTCGCTGTGCGGGTCGTCGTCCAGGCCGGCGTCGACGACCTGCGGACGCCGGACGGCGCGCCGGATCGCGTCCACCCGGCGGCGATGGGCCAGGCTGAACAGCCAGGCGCGCAGTGCGGCGGCGTCCCCCTCGAACCGGGAGATCCCGCGGAACGCGGCGAGGAACACCTCGCTGGTGACGTCCTCGACGTCCGGGCAGCGGTGCGCGCGCAGGTACCCCGCGACGCCGGGGGACAGCCGCTGGAACAGGGCGCCGAAGGCGTCCTTGTCCCCACCCCGGGCACAGAGCAGCAGCTCGTCGAGCGAGCGCTCGCGCGGCATGCGGCTCCCTGGGTGCGGTTGAGGTACCCCGACCTCGGCATCGGCATCGCGCCGAGGCGGATTGAGGCTGCGCACGTAGGGTCGGAACCATGCCTGGTTTCTGCGCACCGGTGGGCGGTGTCGCGTGATCGTCGCGGTCGCCTTCGTGCCTGGGCCGCCGGTGCTCGTCCCCGAGGTCGCGGTCGGTGCCGCCGGCGAGCTGGACGACGTCCGGGCCGCCTGCGCCCTGGCCCTGGAGGCGGTGTCGGCGGCCGAGCGGGTCGTGGTGCTGGGCGCGGCCGACCCGGGCGGGCGGTGGCCGGGGGACGCGACCGGCAGCCTGCGCGGGTTCGGCGTCGACGTGCGGGCCGGGGGTCCCGACGACCCGGTGCTGCCGGCCCCGCTCACCGTCGCGGCCTGGCTGCTGGACCGGGCCGGGCACCAGGGGGCCCGCGAG
>DATCDE010000252.1 GCA_036510875.1 Actinomycetes bacterium | reverse complement strand
CTCGATGCCTTGCAGCCTGACCCCCTGGACCGTCTCCGAGGCCATGGACCCGGTCGACTCTCGGATGATCTCCGGCAGGTCGATCTCGTCGACGACGTAGTCCGCCACCCCGGGCAGGTCGACGCGTTCCATGACCAGTTGGGTCAGGTCCAGTCCGTCCAACGCAGCCGTGACGATCCGGTCCAGGTCGACCCGGCTGAGCACCAGCTGGGTCAGGTCCAATCCGTCCAACGCAGCCGTGACGATCCGGTCCAAGTCGACCCGGCTGAGCACCAGCTGGGTCAGGTCGAGCTGGTCGAGGGCGTCCGCGGCCACGCTGGCGACGTCCAGCCGGTCGAGGACGTCACGTGACAACGGCTGGAGATCGATCCCGCTGAGGGCGGCCGCAACCACTGCGTTGAGGTCCAGCCTCGACAGCACCCGCTCGACCAGCGCCTGCAGGTCGATGCTGTCGATCGCCTTGGCCAGCAGCGCGTCCACGTCGACTCGCTCGAGGACCCGAGCGCTCACCTCGCCGACGTCCACCCGGTCGACGACGTCGCCCACGAGAGCCGTGACATCGACCCGCGAGAGCACGACGGCGGTGACCCGCTCGACGTCGACGAGACTCGTCGCGACCTCGGTGGCCAGCGGAGCCGCGGCGCTGGACCAGGAGGCCAGTGCCTGCACCGTCTGCGGTCGCTCGGCCAGCCAGCCAGAGCGCAGCTGCTGCATCAGCGTCACCGGGCGCACGGCGCGGGGCACGAGCGGTGGATCCAGCGCCAGGGCCACTGCCGGTTGGGCCACGCGCACCGTCCGGGCCCCCACCCGTGCGACCAGGGTGGTCACCTGCCAACCCAGGCCGAAAGCCAGGTCGACCGTGTCGGCGGCGGCCGGCCAGGGCCGCCCCTCACCGCGGGGCCCGGGCCGGGCGTCGGCGAGTGCCCGCAGCAGCACCTCGGCTGCGAGCGAGGTCGCCCCGAACACGGCCGCGACGGCCTGGGCGACCACCGACGCGAGGTCCTCCGGGCGGCCGGTGACGGCATCGCGAGGCATCGGGTCGGCCCCCGGGCTGTCCGCCATCCCGCACCTCCGCTCGCGGTCAAGGTACCGCCGCAACCACTGTGAAGTGACGCATCCGCATCTGGCTCACCCCGTCGGGGTGATCCGCTCAGTCAGCCGCAGCGCGACGATCCAAGACAGTGCGTGACGTGCAGCGGAGCGGAGGCATCGTGGACGCCGAGTACGAGATTCACGTCCGGGGTCGGATCGACGCGAACGCCCGGCTGGAGCTCGCCCCAGTCCAGGAGGTCTCGATCGCCGCGAGCACCGTCCTGGTCTGCCGGGCGGCCGACCCGGCCGAGGTGCACGGCCTGATCGCCCGAATCAGCGCCCTCGGTCTGGAGCTGATCGAGGTCCGGCGGCTGCCACCCTCCGAGGGGCCGGTCGGTGCAGGAGATGCTTCAGCGCGATCATGACCAACCCGCACGTGAGACGGTCCATCCCGCCGCCACGAGGAGCACCGTCGCCACCGCCAGCGCGGTGTTGAGGGAGAAGGCCACCGACCCGCCCAGCGCCGAGGCCGGCAGCAGCGCGGCCAGCGGGAGGTAGGTCGTGGCGGCTCAACGCCGCCCGCTTGACCAGCCGGCGGGTCCGTCCGCTGGCCGAGGCGGCCGCCAGCGTGGCGGCGCACACGACCAGTCCGTAGATGCCCGAGGCAACGTTGCGCAGCTCCGGCGGGGCGACCCGCCGGGCAGGTTCGCGCTTGCTCATCCCGTCAGCCCTTCATCGCTCGCAGCCCCGCCCCCATGGTCCAGGTGCGCCCACCGGGATCCGCGACCGCTCGTCGGCTCGACCGACCGGAACGTCTCAACGGGTGGGGACTCGCGCTCGGCCCAGGCTCCGTAGCGCCGGGCCCACGGCTCGGCCGTGACCCCGTGCAGCACGACGCTGAGCAGCACGGTCGTGGCGATCGATCCGATGATCGGCGCCAGCTCGCTGTCCCTCGTCGACGACTCGACGGCCAGCAGCGCGAAGACCACGGACGCGAGCCCACGCGGGCCGAACCAGCCGACGAAGACCACCGTCTCGCGCCGCAGCCGCGTGCCCAGGAGCGCGAGGGCGACCGGGACCATGCGCAGCACCGTGAGCGAGAGCACCGCGAAGACCAGTCCACGCCAGGTGAACAGCTCCCCGAGGTGGGCCAGCGCCACCACCCCGAACAGTGTCCACACGGCGTAGCCCAGGAACACCGAAACCCGGGCCGTGAGCTCGAGCGGATGCTCGTCGGCCTGATCGTCGGGAGCGGCGCTCGGCGGCTTGCGGGTACCCGCGGCCGCGAAGGCCGTGCCGGCCACGAAGGCAGCAACGAACCCGTTCCCGTGGATCGTCAGGGAGCCGTAGTAGCACAGCAGGGGGACCGCCAGGGTCGCCACCGGCAGCAGCCCGGGCTGGATCCACGCGCGACGTCTCGCCCAGGCCAGCACGCGGCCAGCAGCCGCGGCCAGCAGCACCCCCGCCAGCACGCCCAGGGCCAGCTCACGGAGGGCGACCAGAACCTCCTCCTTGGGCGTCACGGCCTCAGTCCCGGCCAGGCTGATCGCGAACAGGACGACCGGTGTTGCCAGGCCGTCGTTCAGGCCGCTCTCCACGTTGAGCACGCGCCGGACCCGGACCGGCACGACCGGGTTGAGCACCGTGGCCGCCCCGAGCCCGGCGTCCGTCGGAGCCAGCGCCGCAGCCAGCAGCAATGCCTGCCACATCGAGCCCTCGGGGATGATCAGCAAGGCCGCACCGTACCCGGCCGCGATGGTGAGCGGCAGGCCGATGAGCAGCAGCCGTGCGCTCAGGCCGGCGTCCGACCGCAGCTCGCGCGGCTGGACCTGCGCGGCATCGTGGAAGAGCACCAGCGTCAGCGTCACCTCGGCGACGACCTTGAGGGCGACGGGCTCCACCTCGCTGCGGAACACGGTGAGCCCGAGGACCGCCCCGGCTGCCGTGAAGACGATCGGCGCGGTGAGAAGGGCGCGCTCCAGCCGGTCCGACTGGCTCACGTAGGCCACGACCAGCAAAGCGAACAGCGCAACCGCTGCCGCGGGCATCCAGCACTCCGAACTGCCCCAGGACTCCCGCAGGGGCTCAGGTCGAAACCAATGTCAGCTCATTGTCATGGCTGCCGGTGGGCGTCGTCCTGAGCTCCGCGGAACTGCCGACGAAGGACCCTCGGCGAGGGCATCGCGCAGGGCGGCTGTGGCGTCTGCGTCGCTCCCCGTAGCCACGGATCGACCGTCGCGGACCGCAGGGAAGCCTTCACGGGCCGGGGAATCCGAGACTGATGGTGCGAAGCCGAGCCGGCCCTTGAGGATGGTGGCCGGTTCTGGTGGTGCGGCCTTTGCCCGTGGGGGGCGCTGCGTCGACCCCGGATCCGCTCCCCGCCACGAATCTGGCGGCAGCCCCGTCGTGCAGGGTCGCGGCCGGCCAAGGCCAAGAGGTGCTCGCGAGTCCGCTCGGTCAGTGACCGAGCGCGTGGAACACGTCGTTGACCATCCATGCGGGCCAGAAGATGCCCAGGCGGTAGAGTGCGCCTCCGCCGGCGGCGGCGGAGTTGCGGTAGTTGCTGATGGTGACCTCCTCGTTGCGGGCCTTCGAGTCTCCTCGCCGACCTCGAGGGCACGCGGGCCGACCCGGCGGCGCGCTTCTTGTCGCCCCGTCCCCGGAGTCAGCGCGGTAGTTTCGACGACTGAGTCGGTCCGAGGCAGACCTCCTGGAGTCCGTCCTGGACGAGACGGAGTCCACCATTGTCGCCGTCACCCCGGACCAAGAGCACCTGCCAACGCCCTGCCCCGAGTTCGACGTCGCTCGCCTCGTTGACCACCTGGTCGAGTGGGCCAACAACTTCGCCGCGCGAGTCCACCCACGACGATCACCGGGCTCCCCCTGGTCGCCTCCGTGATCGAGATGGCCGCAACGATCGCCGACATCCCGGTGCCGATGAGTTCGACGGTCGGGATGACCGGGCTACCAGACACGGTGCCAGGGTGGTTGCGGCGTCCACGCGTCGAGAGCCTCCGAGCCGCGGCCCGGATCTTGCGCGAGGTCGAGCGCGACGACCAAGGGGTGCGCGAGTGGCCAGGCGAGGGCGGGAGATCGTCGCAGGGCGTTCGGTGTTCGGTCAATACCGCACACCGAACACTCTCAGGGCTGCCACCGCAGGGCTGCCACCGCCCCGTGGTCCTCCACGGCAACCTCGCCGAGCGACTCAGACCCATCGTTTGTTGTGAACAACCTCGCTGTGTGTGACCCGCGCAAACAACGAGGACCAGCCATTTCATGGGCCGCGCATCGACGCGTCACGGGTTGGGTGGGGCGGTACAGCTGGAGGAGCGGGTGACGAAGTGCAGGTCGTCGCCGGCGGCAAGCGAGAAGTCCTCAGGAGGTCCAGGTTCGACGTCGAGGATGAACAGGGTCTGGTTCCAGGCCTCGTCGAGGCGGCGGTCGATGTAGAACGGGCTGCCGTCGATGTCGCCGAGGAGCAGGTCGACGTCGCCGACGACGAACTCGCCGTCGGGGAAGCACATCGGGGTGCTGCCGGCGCAGCAACCACCGGACTGGACGAACATCACTGGGCCGCCCCGGGCGGCGCGCAGCGCAGCAAGTGCGCTGCGCGCCGCTGGGGTTGCCGTGACGCGCTCGGGAGCGCTCACGTCGGTCATGACTCAGAAGAACCCGAGGGGTTCGGTGCTGTAGCTGACGAGGAGGTTCTTCGTCTGGCTGTAGTGGTCGAGCATCATCCGGTGGTTCTCCCGGCCGACGCCGGAGATCTTGTAGCCGCCGAACGCTGC
>DATCDE010000251.1 GCA_036510875.1 Actinomycetes bacterium | reverse complement strand
AGGGACAAGGTGACGTAGACCCGCTCGCCGACCAGGTAATCCCTCCACTTCCCCACCTGCTTGTACTGCAACCACTGGTTCACGGCGAAGCAGTTGAACAGGACGAACAGAGAGAAGAAGATGCCGTAGACGAACCCGGGGAGGTGCCCGTCGGCTCCGGGCCCGACCAGATAGATCGTCCCGGCAGTTGCGCTCACCGCACCCGGCGTTGTCGCGGCCACGATAGCGGTCGCCGTGACGGGGCACGAGGCGGGGGTGATCGGTGGCGCGGCCAGCGGCGCCGCCGCCGGACTGGTCGTCGGGATGGGCCGGCGGCAGACATAGCAGCGCGTCCGGCAGGAAGCGGAGCTCGCACTCATGCACCAGCGCAGCGAGCTCGAACACGAACGAGCCGAGGTGCTCGCCGGGCGCAACCGGCTCGCGCCCGAGGTGCACGACGTACAGCAACCGATCCTGCGGGGGCTGGGCGGTTCCTCAGCGGGCGCCGGCCCAGACTGAGCGCTGGGCGGGCTGGGGGTCGTCCAGGGTCTCGCTTGGGGTGGCGAACCGGTGCACCGTTCGCGCCGCGCCATACGGGGCCCAGCCGGGGTCGCCGGTCGTGACGAACTCCACCCACGCGCGGTGCATCTCATCGGCCAGCTCCTGCGGTGGAGCGGACCCGGCCAGTGGCTCGCCCGAGGAATCGTCGAGGTTGTCGAAGACAAACCCCACCTCGAGGGCGTGGCAGGCGCCGAGCCGACCGCCGAACTGTGGCGAGCGCCATCCGAACTCGTACAGGTAGGTGTCGCGGCCATGGGCCGACCGTGCCTCGGCCACCCGGATCGCCGGTATGCGGAAGAACCAGTCGCCGACCGCCGCGATCATGAGTTCCCCGGCGGACGCCGCAGGCTGGGCGGCGCGGTAGGCGGCGGTGACGGCGGCGGCGTCCGCCCCGACGAGCATGAGCGCCATCGTCAGCACATCATCGTTGACCAGGTTGACCATCCCGCTGGGGACCAGGAACAGCGCATGCTCTTCGGTGTTGTTGCCGATCAGCACGTCGACCTCGGATCCGACCCCCTCGGCCAGACGGTCGATCGGACGGGCCGGGAGCACGTCCCCATCGATGACCGGTTCGAACGCCATCATGTGACTGGCGATTTCGCCCCACTCGATCGGGTTCGGCGCGGCCGCGATGCTCGCCGACAGCTCGGCCTGCGCGGCGACCAGCTCGGCCACGGGGAGGGCCGCGAACCCGTCCGCCGTCGGCTCGACACCCAGTCGTTCGGCGAGCGCAGCGGTCACCTTCGCCGCGGTGGCCGCGCTGAGCACGTTGTGCCCGGCCCCGCTTTGCGCGATCGCTCGGCGGAACAAGCCCGCTGCGGCGGGCATCGACAGCAGCGTCGTCACGCTCATCGCCCCGGCCGACTCTCCTGCGACGGTCACCGCGTTCGGGTCGCCCCCGAAGGCGGCAATGTTGTCCCGAACCCACCGCAAGGCGGCCACCTGATCGAGCAGACCCCGGTTCGCCGGCGCGCCGTCGATCAACCCGAAGCCGTCCACACCCAGCCGGTAGTTGATGGTCACGCACACCACACCGTCGCGAGCGAACCGCGACCCGTCGTAGGCACTGACCGCACCGCTGCCGTTGACGAACGCACCCCCGTGGATCCACACGAGCACCGGGCGACCGGTCCCTTCGAGGCCCGGTGTCCACACGTTGAGGTTCAGACACTCCTCACCTGGGACCACCGGCTCGGGCAGCAACGCGTCGATCGGGCTGGGGTACGGCGGCTTGGGAGCCGTCGGTCCGTACTCCACGGCGTCGCGAACGCCGTCCCACGACGGCGGCGCCGCAGGGGCGGCGAACCGGTTGCCGTCGAACGGGGCTGCCGCGTAGGGGACACCCTTGAAGAACAGCACCCCGTCCTGCTCCCCGCCCCGCAACTGTCCTTGAGCCACGCGCACAACCGGGTCCATCGCGTCCTCCGCAGGTCTGGTGACCTCGATCGTGCCACAGACCGGCCTCGCCGCCGCCATGTCCTGGCGGTACTGAGCGACCACGCGCGCCTCGACGAGCGGGGTCGATCCTGGCATACCTTCCGCGATGCTCTCAGCCCGCACGCCTGAGGGCCGGGCATCTGAGATCGAAGCGCCGCGGCGCCTTCAATCTCCTCGCGAACGCCCAGAAAGCGGTCGACCGCGGCCGGGTTGGGTCGCTCGCCCTCGACGGTGTGTCGGGAGGTGAGCCGTGACGTTGCCAGCGTCAGTATCGGGCGATGCGGACGGAGGACCGTGCCTCGGCGCCGGAGTAGGCCAGGCCGTCGATGAGGTACCGCACGTGCCGTCGGGTGGCGTCGGGGTCGTCGGCGGTGAGGTGCACGGTGGCGTTGACGGTGAAGGGGACCTGGCAACGGGGGGCATAGAGCTCGAGGTCGAAGTGCTCCAGGGCGGTGTTAGGCCGTCGCGGGAGGAGGCTCCTCGAGGTGCCGGTCGATGGCGTACGCCCGGATGTCGTCGATCACCTGCTCCTTGTCGGTGAGGCGGGCTTGGGCGTTCTCCCAGCGTTGGTGCAGGGCGTGTCAGTCGGTGGCGACCGCGGCGGCGAGCTCGTCGTCGGGGAGGGTCTGGCCTCGCGTCTCCGATGACCCACAGACTTCTGGCGGGGATCCCCATCTGCGGCGGACCGTCCGTGACGCGCACTGGCCCTGGGCATCGGAAACCTTGACGGCCCACTCCAGGCCCTGTCCCCCTGCAGGGGACAGCCCGGGTAGCCTTCTGCGCTGCGGGGCCCGGTCCGCCTACCCCCGTGGGCGTTGACGGGGTCTCGCCCTCGAGTTTGGGTCATGACCGGCTCGGGGACGATCCGCCCCACGAGGCCCCGTCGTGGCCCTGACCCCTCGGAGGGGGACGACGGGGCCTCGGCCACGTCCAGCCGCCGTGGTTCCGCCCGGCGACCGGCACCGGACGAGACAGGTCACGGTTCAGTCGTTCGCTCGATACCGTTCCCCACCCGATCGGTCCGCGGGAGCAGGAGGGGTGACCGACGTGACGGCGGCCGTCCACTGCCACCGCACCGGGCGCGACTCGACGGTCCTCGCAGGCGGCTTCCGACACGTTGAGGGCACCTACGGCTTCGCAACGCTGATCCAGCGCGCTGAATGGTCCCCGCCGTCGAGCGGTCGAACGTCCTCGACGGGGCCCTACAGCTGCACCCTCCCGTAAGCCTGCTACGTCACGCGAGGAGGGGGTTTGCCCCTGATCAGCAGGAGCAAGCGGATGACCAGGACACCATCGGCGCCGACTGCTGTGTGACCCTGCTGGATCACGGTGGTGAGACGGTCGCGGGTGTGTCCGGTGGCCTGGGGGCTGGCGCCTGCGCCGCCGGGCCGGTAGGACCGTGGCATGGCATCCGTGCGCATCAGCGAGGGTCCGCTCGGGATCGACGAGCTGCTCGCCGTCGTCGACGGGTCGCCGGTCGAACTCGACGCTTCCGTGCGTGCCCGGATCGCGGCGAGCCGCGACCTGGTGGACCGCGCGCTCGCCGCCGGTGGAGCCGTCTATGGCCTGACCACCCAGGTCGGTCACGGCAAGGACACCCGGCTGACGGACGACGAGCGGCTCGCCGCGCAGCTGTTCATCGTGCGCTCGCACAGTGG
>DATCDE010000250.1 GCA_036510875.1 Actinomycetes bacterium | reverse complement strand
GCTGGACGTCCGCCAGTTTCCCAGTTCTCGGGCCACAAGCTCCGCATCCAGCGCCCTGGCCGCCATCGGTATCGTCATTTCGATGCCAGTATCGCGCGACTGGCTATTGATTAGCAAGCCAGTTAGCCACGACGATGGGCGTCATGAGTACCTGGTTTTCTCGAGTGGGCGGCCGGTTTGCTGCCCTGCTCGACCCCCGTACCGGCCCGTGGAACCCGCTGCCCTCCGACTGGGGTGACGTCGACGCCGACGTTCGTCGGTTGCGTCATGAACTGGACGCCATCCAGATGCGTTTCCCCGATCGCCGATGATCGGGCGTACGGTCGCGCTGTTGACTGGCCTGTCCTGCTACGGGCTCTCGATGGCGATGATGGTGCGGGCCGAACTCGGCCTGGACCCGTGGGACGTGTTCCATCAGGGTCTGTCCCGGCACACACCGATGACGATCGGAGTGGCCTCGGCGGTCGTGGGCGTCGTCGTTCTGCTGGCGTGGATCCCGTTGCGTAACAAGCCCGGCGTGGGCACCGTCGCCAATGTCGTCGTCATCGCCGTCACCGTCGACGCGGCGCTTTCGGTCCTGCACTCACCGCAGTCGCTGCCGGCGCGGGTGGCACTGATGCTGGCCGCGGTCATGCTCAACGCGGTGGCCACGGTGCTGTATGTGGGAGCCGGACTGGGGCCCGGTCCACGGGACGGGTTGATGACGGGTCTCGTTGCGCGCAGCGGACTTTCGGTGCGTCTGGTGCGCACCTCGATCGAGGCCGCCGTGCTGGCGGCGGGGTGGCTGCTCGGCGGCGGCGTGGGCGTGGGCACCGTGGTCTATGCCCTCGGTATCGGACCGCTGGTCCAGCTGGTGTTGCGGGTGACACCCGGATCGGTGCTGGCCCGCAGCGGCTGGGCGCGGATCCTCGCCGCCCCGGCACGTGCCCCGCGAGCCGAGTGCGGCACGATGGTGCGGTGTCCGACTCTGCCGATGCGGTCGACCCCGACCTCCTGATCGACTTCCGGAAGGTCTCGCTGCGCCGAGGGGGCCGTGTTCTGGTCGGACCCATCACCTGGCAGGTCGAACTCGATGAACGCTGGGTGGTGATCGGGCCGAACGGAGCGGGCAAGACCTCGCTGCTGCGCATCGCCGCGGCGATGGAATATCCGTCGTCGGGCACCGCGTACGTCCTCGGTGAGCGCCTCGGCCGCGTCGACATGGCCGAACTCCGCCAGCGGGTGGGGCTGAGCAGTTCGGCGCTCTCCCAGCGCATACCTGACAACGAAGTGGTGCGTGACCTGGTGGTGTCGGCGGGCTACGCCGTGCTCGGCCGCTGGCGGGAGAACTACGAGGACATCGACTACGCGCAGGCCGTCGAGATGCTGGAGAGCGTGGGCGCCGAACATCTGGCCGAGCGGGTCTACGGCACGCTGTCCGAGGGGGAGCGCAAGCGCGTGCTCATCGCACGCTCACTGATGACCGACCCGGAACTGCTGCTGCTCGACGAGCCCGCCGCCGGACTGGACCTCGGCGGCCGTGAGGAGCTGGTCGCCCGGCTGGCCGACCTGGCTTCCGACCCGGACTCCCCGGCGCTGGTCCTGGTCACCCACCACGTCGAGGAGATCCCGCCCGGCTTCAGCCACTGCCTGATCCTGTCCGAGGGCCAGGTGGTGGCAGCCGGCCTGCTGCATGACACGCTGACAGCGGAGAACCTGTCTACGGCGTTTGGGCAGTCGATCGCCCTGGACACCATCGACGGCCGCCACTTCGCCCGGCGGGTACGCAGTCGCGCCGCGCACAGGAGGCGTTCATGACCGACAAGCCCGAGCCGCTGCCGGTACGCCCGGCAGCGACGGTGATGCTGGTCCGCGACACCCCGGCCGGCATCTCGGTGTTCCTGATGCGCCGCCACAGCGCCATGGAGTTCGCCGCCGGGGTGATGGTGTTCCCCGGTGGCGGGGTCGACGACCGCGACCGCAACGCCGACATCTCCTGGCACGGCCCGGGCTCGCAGTGGTGGGCCGACCGGTTCGGCATCGAGGCGGACCTGGCCGAGGCGCTGGTGTGCGCGGCCGCCCGCGAGACGTTCGAGGAGTCCGGGGTGCTGTTCGCCGGGCCGGCCGACGATCCGGACGGCATCGTCGCCGACGCGTCGGTCTACCATCACGCACGGGCGGCGCTCGTCGACCGCAGCCTGTCGTTCTCCGACTTCCTGCGCCGGGAGAAGCTGGTGCTGCGCTCCGATCTGCTGCGGCCGTGGGCCAACTGGGTCACCCCGGAGGAGGAGCGCACCCGGCGCTACGACACCTACTTCTTCGTCGGTGCGCTGCCACACGGCCAACGAGCCGACGGCGAGAACACCGAATCCGACCACGCGGCGTGGACCAGCCCCCAGGCTGCGATCGAGGACTTCGCCGAGGGCCGGTCGTTTCTGCTGCCCCCGACGTGGACCCAGCTGGACTCGCTGACCGGCCGCACGGTCGACGAGGTGCTGGCGGTGGACCGCCAGATCGTGGTCGTCCAGCCCAATCTTGCTGTGCGCGCGGGCAATTGGGAGATCGAGTTCTTCGACAGTGACCGCTACAACGCTGCCCGCAACCGGCGCGCGCCGCTGGGCTACGGCGAGGAGTGAGCGGTGCGCGAGTTCGTCAGCATCCACGTCGGTGAGCAGTTCCCGGGGCTCGGGATCCTGCTCATCACCCGCATGCCGACCAACGCGCTGACCCGCCAGACCCACCGTGAACTCATCTCCGCAGCCGCAGAACTGGCCGAGCGACCCGACATCAGCGCGGTCGTCCTGTTCGGCGGTCACGAGATGTTCTCCGCCGGCGACGACGTCCCCGAACTGCGGACGCTCAACCGCGACGAGGCCGTCACCGCCGACCGGGTGCGTCGCGACGCGATCGACGCCGTCGCCACCATCCCCAAACCCACCGTGGCTGCGATCACCGGCTACGCGCTGGGCAGCGGGCTGAGCCTGGCCCTGGCCGCCGACTGGCGCATCAGCGGCGACAACGTCAAGTTCGGGGCCACCGAGATCCTGGCCGGACTGGTGCCCGGCGGCGGTGGCTGCCAGCGACTGGCCCGCGCGGTCGGCGCCCACCACGCCAAGGAACTGGCCTTCAGCGGCCGGTTCGTCGACGCCAAGGAAGCCCTGGCGCTGGGATTGGTCGACGAACTGGTCGCTCCCGACGGCGTCTTCGACGCCGCGGCGGCCTGGGCGGGCCGGTTCGTCGACGCGTCGGCGGCCGCGCTGGCGGGTGCCAAAGCGCTCATCGACGGCCGTTTGGACCCCGCTGAGCAGGCAGAACGCTACGGCGAGGTCTTCATCGCCGGCGAGGGCGGTTAGGCTGCCCTGCATGACGGATGTTGACTCCAACGTCGCAGGGCACGATATTCCGGTATCCGATGTCGCCGGCCAGGCGGCTGCCGTATCCAATGTCGCCGGCCAGGCGGCTCCGGTCCCCAACCCGCACGCCACCGCCGAACAGGTCGAGGCGGCCCGCCACGACACCAAGCTCGCGCAGGTGCTCTACCACGACTGGGAGGCGGAGTCCTACGACGACAAGTGGTCAATCTCCTACGACAAGCGCTGCATCGACTACGCACGTGGCCGGTTCGACGCCATCGTCCCCGACGACGAGTTCCGCAAGCTGCCCTACGACCGCGCCCTCGAACTGGGCTGCGGCACCGGATTCTTCCTACTCAACCTGATCCAGGCGGGAGTGGCACGCCGCGGCTCGGTGACCGACCTGTCCCCGGGCATGGTCAAGGTCGCCACCCGCAACGGGCAGAACCTGGGTCTGGACATCGACGGCCGGGTGGCCGACGCTGAAGGGATCCCCTACGAAGACAACACCTTCGATCTGGTGGTCGGCCACGCCGTGCTGCATCACATCCCGGATGTCGAACTGTCGCTGCGTGAGGTCGTCCGGGTGCTCAAGCCCGGCGGGCGGTTCGTCTTCGCCGGCGAGCCCACCACCGTCGGCAATGCCTACGCACGCAGACTGGCCGACGCCACCTGGAAGACCACCGTCCGTGCGATGAAGCTGCCCGGTCTTGGCAGCTGGCGGCGTTCCCAGGAGGAGCTCGACGAGAACTCGCGTGCCGCGGCTCTCGAGTGGATCGTCGATCTGCACACCTTCGAGCCCGCCGACCTCGAGCGGATGGCCACCAACGCCGGCGCCGTGCAGGTGCGCACCGCCAGCGAGGAGTTCACCGCGGCGATGCTGGGCTGGCCGGTTCGGACGTTCGAGTCGACCGTGCCGCCCGGAAAGCTCGGCTGGCGCTGGGCACGATTCGCCTTCGGCGGCTGGACGACGCTGTCGTGGATCGACGCCAACGTCTGGCGGCACGTGGTGCCGAAGGGCTGGTTCTACAACGTCATGATCACCGGGGTCAAACCCTCCTGACGTTCACCCGCGCCGACGTCGCCTATCTGACCAGCGAGGCGGGGGTGGCCGCGCTGGCCGAGGTCGCCCGCTGCCCGTTGACCGACGCCAGCCGAATCGCCGACGTCGCCGCCATCCGGGCCCGGTTCGCCGAGCGGACCACCGCGCTGATCGAGACGACGCTGCTGCGCCGCAAGGCGGCCGTCAAGCTGGCCGGGCTGGCCGACGTGGCGGGCTGGTTGTTCACCGACGAAGCACTGCAGCAGGCCACCGCGGCGCCGGTGGCCGCACACCGGGCCGCGCGCCTGGCCGGCGCGGTGGTGCACGACGCCACCTGCTCGAT
>DATCDE010000249.1 GCA_036510875.1 Actinomycetes bacterium | reverse complement strand
GGTGGCGTCCCTGGCCAAACGATGGCTGCTGGGCACCCACCAGGGCGCCATCGACGACGCCCACCTGCCCGCCTACCTCGACGAGTTCGTCTTCCGCTTCAACCGCCGCACCTCCCGAAGCCGCGGCCTGCTGTTCTACCGACGTCCCTCGCGGCGGAGCGGACAGCCGCGGTGGCTCCGGGCGCCCGCGGTACCTCGGTTCAGTGGATCGTGCCCGGGTGGTCGTTGACCGCGCTTGACTGGCGGGATGGGTTCGGCGTTGGTGGTCGTGGTGGTGCTTGGGCTGGCCTTCGACTTCTCCAACGGGTTCCACGACTCCTCCAATGCCATCGCGGCGCCGGTCGCGACTGGGGCGATGACGCCGGGGCAGGCGGTCACCGTGTCGGCCACGTTCAACCTGCTCGGCCCGGTCATCGCCGGGACGGCTGTGGCGGGCACGGTCGGTGGGATCGTGACGCTGGATCCGGGGCAGACCATGACCGTGCTGACCTGCGCGCTGGCCGCGGCTTTGACCTGGAACCTGCTCACCTGGTGGCGCGGGCTGCCCTCGTCGTCCTCGCACGCCCTCGTCGGGGGCCTGGTGGGCGCCGGCGTGGTCACCGCCGGGACTCAGTCCATCAACTGGGGTGGCTTTGACGGCCTGCGCCCGGTCGGCGTCATCGGGATCCTGGTGGGGTTGGCGATCTCCCCGCTGCTCGGCGGGTTCGTGGGGGCGCTGGCCGAGCTCGCGGCCCGCCGGGGTCTGCGCCGTGCCCGCCGCCGGATGGAGCGGCCGATCCTGCGCGGGGAGTGGGTGACCGCGGCGGGCCTGGCGTTCGCGCACGGCACCAACGACGCGCAGAAGACGATGGGGGTCATCGCCGCCGCCTTGGTCGCTTCCGGTGTCGTCAGCTCGTTCACGGTGCCGCTGTGGGTCAAGGTGGCCTGCGCGACGGCCCTGACGGTGGGCTCCGCGCTGGGCGGGTGGCGCATCGTGCGTACCATCGGCCGGGGCATCTTCCGTATGGGTCCGCTGGACGGGCTGGTCAGCCAAGGATCCTCGGCCGGGGTGATCGGGGTGGCCGCGTTCCTCGGCGCCCCGGTCAGCACCACCCATGTCGTCGCGTCCTCGGTTGTCGGCTTGGGGGCGGCACGGCGACGTCGACACGTGCGCTGGCCCGTCGTGCGGGAGATCCTGCTCGCCTGGCTGGTCACCGTGCCCAGCTGCGTGGGGATGGCTGGGATACTCGCCGGTGCGTGGAGGATCGCCTCATGACCAGACACTGGTTCCTCCCCGAGACCCCTGACGTGCTGGCCACGCTGGGGCGCCAAGCCGAGGTCACGGTCGCCGGGCTGGCCGCGTTCGCCGCATGGGCGCATGGTGACCCCGACGCGGAGCACACCGTCCGAGCCAGCGAGCACGCCGCCGACACCGTCCGGCGGGAACTGGCCCGGCAGCTGCGGGCCGCGTTCAGCACCCCGGTCCCCCAGGAGGACCTGTTTGCGCTGTCCCAGCTCCTAGACGCCGTGGTGAACCGAGCCAAGGATGTCGTCCGCGAAGCGGAACTGCTCGACCTTCAGCCCGACCCCTCGGTCGCGGCCATGGCCGATGCAGCCGCCGACGGCGTCCGGCACCTCGCGCTCGGCCTGGGCGCACTCACCTCCGCCGACGACACCGCCACGGTGGCCGCCGACGCGGCGATCGCAGCTGAACGACGGATGGAGAAGACCTACCGCGCCGCCATGCGGGACCTCCTCGCCGACCCAGACGTCCTTCGCGTCATCGCCCGCCGCGAGATCTACCGGCGGGTGCTCGAAGTCGGCGAGCGAGTCGAGGACGTCGCCGAACGCATCTGGTACGCCGTCGTCAAAGAGTCCTGAACCCCGAGACCCAGGCCGGCGGCGATTGCGGCCGAGAGCCTGACTCGGCAGCACGCACATCAGCAAGAGTTGACAGATGCAGGGGCTTGGCGTGCGGATCGACCCGCGCTTGATCACCCTTGATCGGCTCCTCTGCGCGCCATCGCTTTGCTGATCGGTGGGCCCTGGTGACTCACGTCAAGATGCGCGCGTAGCCGGCTTCGTTGACCCATGAACGGATGCGCACGGGCCGGCTGCCTGGATCTGGGGCTTGGTGGTGCCGGCGGCTTTGCTCGTGGTCAGGGTGAGCAGCTCGGCGGTGAGGGCTTGGATCTGGCGTTGGATCGCGGCCGGGTTCAGGTCGGTGAAGGTGTCCATCATGATCGCCTTGTCCTGGACGGTGACGCTCTCGTGCCGCTGGGCCCGCCGGTGCGGGTGGCCGCAACGTCGTACTTCTTGGTCACCTTCGCCCCGTCGCGGACCTTCGAAATCAGTTTCTGCCGGGGCAGGAAGTAGTTCGTCATCAGCGACTGCAGGACCAAGATCTTGTTGAGCAGCAGCAGCTCTGCAGCCGTGTCGTAGCGGTGGTAGCCGACCACGGTGCGTACCACTGCCCAGTTCTTCTGCTCGACGTGAGCACCGTCGTTGGAGTTGCCGGGTCGGGACCGGGTGAAGGTGATCTTCCGGGCCCCGCACCAGGCCAGCAGATGGTGGTTGATGAACTCGGCGCCGTTGTCCGAGTCAACCCCGAGCGGCGGGAACGGCATGACCTT
The DNA here is from genome assembly GCA_036510875.1 of Actinomycetes bacterium. NCBI lineage: Bacteria > Bacillati > Actinomycetota > Actinomycetes > Actinomycetes bacterium. The sequence continues at coordinate 2,518 of DATCDE010000249.1, read as the reverse complement.
CGCGATGTCCTCGAGCGCGGCGACGACCCACTTGCGGGCCTTGTTGCGCACCGACCGGTTCTCCGTCCAGCCGGTCGCGATGTCGGTCACCGTGCGGGTGTAGGCGTGCTCCCCGACCGCGTTGCCTCCCTCATGGCCGACCAGGTCGATCTCCACGAACCCGGGCACCGCGTCGTCCCACTGCGCCCACGTCCGGATCGGGATCGCGTCCTTGAGCAGCGACCCCGGCTTGGTGCGGCTGCGCCCCCGCAGCGTCATCGCCGCCCGGTCCGACCCCAGACGCCGGTCTATCGTCGCCGCTGACATTGCCACCAGCGCGGCGGCGGTCTTTTCACTGACCTGCAGCTCGCCGAAGCGGCGCAACGTCGCGACCAGCTCGCCCATCACCGGGGCCAGCCGCTTACCGGTCGGCGCCCCGAGCACCGCCCAGCAGAACCTCAGCGCCACCACAACATCCAGCCCGTACTTCAGCGTCCGCGGCCGGCGCGGACGCACCACCCTTGGCTGAAACGCCTGGCCGAGCGCCTTTCGGGCGTGGCTACGATGCCAGCCGGTCGTTGCGCACAACTCGTCGAGAATCCGGCCCTTCTCCGCCCGGCTCGCCCGCTTGTAACGCGTCGCGATCGCCTGGGTCACAGCCCTGCGCTGGCTCAACGTCAGTCCCATCACCGAGACCTACCGTCCACCGCATCACCGGCCCGGCAGGCGCGCTCCACGCGCGCATTTCTCGATGAGTCAACGACCCCACCTACGCGCGCACTTCCGATGAGTCAACGCGAACGTCAAATGTCGGCAGAATGTCGGCATCACGTGCCCGGACATCCGTGGACGACGGGCGACCTTCACGCGCGTGGGTGGGCCCGTGACCTACAGAGATGGTTGTTCCACCACCGTCCGCCGGTGTCCACGGACGCTGCGTGGCGTTGGGTGCTTCTGCGGCTAATAACCCAGAGGTCGCAGGTTCAAATCCTGCCCCCGCTACTGAATGACCGCAGGTCAGAGGCATGATCACCGATCTTGGTGGTCGTGCCCTCTTCCTTGTGACCGCACCTTCACCGCAAAGATCGTTCGTCACGCGTCGTCACGCGTCTTCTGATCGTGCTGGACGGGACTGGATCTGCCGCGCGGCAGTCGGAACGTCGCCCTTTCGGACCGTGACCTGTCATGTCACGCGCCAGCGGCCCGCATCAGGACACGCCCCCGAAGTCAGCGTGAAGACGATCCCGGCCACCGCGAGCAGCGCTGCGATCGCGACGCTCACCAGCACGGAACCGTTGGTCGAGTTGCGAGCCGAGGAGGATGCGGCGACCAGCCACCCGAGGAGCGCCCCGACCCCAACCCAGACCGCGAAGAAGACCGCGATGTAGATCACCGCGCGGCGCTTGTTGCTCGCGATCTGCTCGTACACCTGAACCACCCTACGCACGGCCAGCGGATCGGCCCCGGATCGGAACCCGCCAGTGGTCCACGCTTCTCCAGGCGCTGCTCAACCGACCGATAGCCGCCCGGCTCCCTGCCGCCACTAGCTCAGATCGCACGCATCCGGTTGCCGCGTGCGTTGTGCTCGACCTCGGCAAGGCCGAGGTATTCCATGAGCGGGGGGACGTACATCGCGAACCTCCCGCGCAGGCCCTTCTTCAGCCCGTACCAACCGCCGATCGGGTTGGCAGGCGATCGGCCCCACGCCTCGACGGTTCCCTCCTTCGCCGGCTTCTGCTCGTCGGCCGAGCCGAGCTCCATCCAGTCACCGTGGGCGGCGAGCATGGCGTGCAGGTCGTCCAGGCAACGGGCGTCGTACAGCAGAACGGTCTTGCCGACGGTGCACACGATGACGTCCACTCCGTCGTGGACGGCGCGGTGCATGGTGTAGTCGGAGCTCAGCGGAGGCGTCTTCAGCCGCCACTGGTCCTCGGCTGTTCCTGTTCCGCTGCTGATCGGGTCATCGGTCATGGCCGGACTCCTCATCGGGTTCGCCGGTGACGATGCTACGAGGTGCCGGACCCGGAGCGCTGACGGCCCGCCAGCAGGCCCGGGCGACGGTGCGAAGCGACTCCGCGTCGAGGTCGACGCCGGCCGAGACGAGGCGGACGGCTGGCGCCAGACCGAGGTCGAACAGCACCTCGAGGGGGAGTGGCAGCAGCCGGTCAGCCAGGTCCGGGTGCCGGGCGACGTCGGTGAGCGGGTCTCCGGTCTGGTCGAAGGTCTCGTGGTAGAGGCGGGCGTACGGCGAGCTCTCGATCTGGGTCAGGAAGCGCGCGCGCCCTGGGGACTCCGCGAGGTACTCGTGAACGCCCAACCAGAGCTGCTCGAATCGGGCGGCGGGCTCCGCATCGAGATCCACGCGGGCCACCGCGGCCTGTCCTAGTGGTCTGTCGGTGAAATAGTGCGGTAGTATGGCTCATGCCGATCAAGATTGCGCCGGCGTTGCCGGTGAGCGATGAGCAGCGGGCCGAGCTGAGGCGGTTGGCGGCCTCGACGGTGCTGGCGCATCGGGTGGTGGTGCAGGCGAGGGCGTTGC
>DATCDE010000248.1 GCA_036510875.1 Actinomycetes bacterium | reverse complement strand
GTTCGTCTACCTGATCGCCCGCGGCCACAAGATGCAAGAGCACGCCGTCGCCCAGGCCCAGGCCCAGGACGAAGCCGCCCGCCACTACATCCAAAGCGTCTCCGGCAGCAGCCCCAGCGCCGCCGACGAGATCGCCCGGCTAGCCGATCTGAAGGCTAAGGGCGCCCTCACCGAGGAGGAGTTTCAAGCCGCCAAGGCCAAGGCACTCGGCTAACGGTCCCCCAGCCCAATCATCCCGACTCCCTGACGGGAAACACCTCGTCCCATCGGGTCGAGTCGCGAGAGTTCGGTGACGGGCTCGCGGCGGTCCGGAGGCACGCGAGACGAGGATGGCGACGAAGTGGCTCCTAACCGGGAGCCCAACAGGACGGCGCAGACGCACCTCGTTAGGCCACGGTTAGGCCCGCTTCGCAGGACGGCGGGCGGCCACCCAGTCGTGACCAGTTGGACTGTCCGTGAGGATGGTGGATGAGAGGCTCAGCCAGAACCCGCCAGCCGGGGCCGCGATGACCAGCAGGGGCGCCGACGGGTGCAGCGGAGGTTCCTCGGGCGGTGCTCGACGCAGCAGCGACGCTGTTGGCGTTGCGGGGAGCGGACACGTTGTCACTCTGCGTGACATTGCCGTGGAAGCCGGCGTGCATCTTGCGCTGATCAAGCGCTGTGTCGTTCGCCGGGACGTTTCCCATCCAGTGACTTCGCGGCGACCGCTCCTCGCACCTGGTGTGGGTCGGAGCGGCCCGAGAAGTCTGCCGGCAGTCAGTCCGTTCGGGAATCCGACTCCCGGTCTCCTGCGAAGATCGGTCTATGGGACAGGGCATCAGCGCGGTTCTGGTCTTCGCGGTCGCTGTGGCGATCAGCCCGGTGCCGATCATCGCCGTCATCCTCATGTTGTTCTCGCGGCGGGCCCGGGTGAACGGCCCGATGTTCCTGGCCGGCTGGGTCGTGGCGCTGGCCACCGTCAGCGGTGTCTCCTACGTGCTTGCCCTACAGGGCGACGCCTCGACGAGCAGCACAACGTCGGACACGATCGCCTGGGGCAAGATCGTCTTCGGAGTTCTGTTCCTGTTGCTGGCGGTGCGTAACTGGCGCAGCCGTCCGGTACCGGGCAGTGAGCCTGAGATGCCGAAATGGATGGCGGGGATCGACAGCCTCTCGCCTGTCAAGGCGCTCGGCCTCGGTCTGCTCCTCGCCGGGGTGAACCCCAAGAATCTCATGCTCTCCCTGGCCGCGGGTTCCTCCCTCGCGCTACTGGGACTGCCCACTGGCGAGGCGGTCTGGTCCCTGCTGGTCTTCGTGGTGGTCGCGAGCCTGACCATCGGCGTACCCGTCCTCTACTACCTGGTCGGAGGCGAGAACGCCAAGGCACGCCTCGATGAGTTGAAGGACTGGCTGGCTGTGCACAACGACGCCGTGATGGCCGTGCTGTTCCTGGTCTTTGGCTTCGACTTGATCGCCCAGGGTTTGCCGCCGCTCACCTGAGCCGCTGGCCCATGCAGCTGGTTCGTCAGCCGACAGTGACGGCAGGTGCCATGGTGAGCGTGGCCAGGACCAGGGTGACGAGGGACTCGGCGCCGGTGAGTACCAGTTCGGCGACCGGATGGGCCCTAGTGGGCCCGGGATCGCGAGGCTAGGGTTGCCTGGGTGATAGTGCGGACACCGCTCGTGCCGGTCCCACGGCGCGACGGCGAGCTGCGTGGTGGTCTTGTTGTCACGCCTGGGTCGAAGGTGCGACCCCCGGCTGCCCGGCTCGGCCAGGTCCGGCGGCATCGACTGCTCCTTGGACTCTCGGAGAACCATTCCGAACTGGTGCTCGTGCTGGCCCCTGCGGGCTTCGGGAAGACCATCCTGATGTCGCAGTGGGCGGCAAGTGCCGGGCGGCCGGTGGCGTGGGCCACCGTCACTGAGAGCGACGCCGACCCGGTGGTCTTGATGTCCACCCTCCTGGCCGCTCTCAGTACCGGTGGGGCGGGGGTCGTCCCGCCGGACGGCGCCCTGACCGCCGACGAACCCGCGTTCTCCAGACGTGTGCTCCCCCAGTTCCAGGGCTCCCTCGAACAGTTGGACCGGCCGGTGACCCTGGTCGTGGACGACGTTCACGCCATGGCCGGTGTGCGGGCGGCTGTGGTGCTCTCCGCGGTGCTGGAGTCACTTCCCGCGGGCTCGCAGCTGGCCCTGGTTGGGCGGTCCCGACCTGACCTGCCCGTCGCACTGTGGCGCAGCCAGGGACGGGTGCGCGAGCTGGGACCGAAGGAGCTGTCGTTCGACGCAGACGAAGTCAGAGCACTGTTGGCTGCGCTGTCGATCGGAGAGCCCACAACCGCTCTGGTCGAGGAGATCTTGGACGCGACACGCGGCTGGCCGGTGGCGGCTTACCTCCAGGGGCTAGCCACCACAAGAGGTCATCAGCCACCCGACCTGCCTTCCCCCGCTGTGACGGACTACCTCGAGGGCGTGGTCATGGCAGGGGCGGCCCCGGAGCTTGTCGAGTTCCTGACTCGCTCATCGATCCTCGCAACTCTTTCTGCGCCGTACTGCGACTACGTGCTGGGGGTCAGCGACTCTCGCTCACTCCTGCGATCGGCGGAGGGAGCGACGCTGCTGGTCAGCCGCCTCGACGGAGCTGAGGGGTACTACCGCCTCCACCCGTTGCTGCGCGAAAAATTGGAGCGAGATCTGGTCGAGTCCGACCCCCGGGCGGCGAGCTCCCTGCACGCGCGGGCCGCGCGCTGGTGCGACGACCAGGGCTACGTCGAAGGTGCCATGGCGCACGCCGCTCGTGCCGGTAACGTTGACCTCTTCGGGTCGTTGGTCTGGGCGCGCGCACCCGGTGCCCTCATCGTCGGGCGGTACTCGTCGGTGCAAGGGTGGCTGGCCCTTGTCGAAGAGTCGGCGGTGACGCAGTCCCCGGCGCTGTCCCTCACGGCGGCCTTTTCTGCGCTCCTTCGTGCTGATGGCGCCGCGGCCATCCGCTGGGGGCAGGTGACGGCGGACCTGCTGGGCCCCGACTGGAAGGACCACCTTGATCGGTCGACTGTCGAGCCCTGTCTTGCGCTGTTGCTGGCGCTGCCCGGCAGAGCAGGGTTCGAGGCATCGGCTGCGCTCGCCGAGGCGTCCCATCGCTCGCTGCCACCCACGCACCCCCTGCGGGCCCTCGCGCTGCTGATCCACGGCGCGTACCTCGTCATAACCGGGGCGACCGAGGAGGGTCGGGCCGCCGTCGAGCGCAGTCGAGATCTCGCCCAGTCCCTGAACCTCGGCACCACCTGGGTTGGGTCCTCAGCAATGCTCGCTGTACTCGACATCCAGGCCGAGAACTGGACCAGCGCCGAGGAAGCCATCGAGGTCGCCCGACACGTCTGGCTTGAGCACGACCTCGACGACTACAGCACGACGGCGTGGATGTCCGGGGTGTCGGGCTTCCTCTACGCACGCGGCGGCTATGGGCGACAGGCTCGAGCGGACCTGCGGCGAGTGGAGGCGATGATGTCCGGCCTCCGCCCGCTCCTGCCGTGGCTGCAAGTGCTGGTCCAGTCCTTCGTCGCACGCGCCTGGGCCGCCCTCGGTAATACCGCTGCGGCGGCCACGGCGGAGCAGACGGCTCGCACCATCCGTGACCAGCTGCCCGGATCCACGTTCCTCGATGGCCTGGTGGGCAAGGCAGAGGAGGCGACCGGACGCTCCGAGGTCCTCGGCGGGCTGACTCCGGCGGAGCTGAGGCTGTGGCCCTTCCTGTTGGAGCGATCGACGCTGCGCGAGGTTGCAGCGCAGCTGCAGCTCTCGCCCGAGACGGTGAAGACCGAACTGAGGTCCATCTACCGAAAGGTTGGCGTCTCCTCCCGCCGCGAGCTCCAGGATCTGGCCGACGAGCTGGGTAGCACGGCTCGCCCAGGCACCGGCTCGCCCCGCAAGTCGCGCTGACTGCTCGAGCGCGAAGTTCCCCCGTCAGGGGGGATGCCGAACTTCCGGAAATCTCGAAGAGTCGAGTCCAGCAGCTTCGGCTGCGGCGTCACCGCCGCCCATCAGAGGGCTTGCCGCACCTGCCTCTGAGCCAGCGAAGGAGGGGATGCGCAGATGCCCAACAGCGTCGGCGAGCTCGGCCCGGTCGATTGGATCGTTGTGGAGTTCCCGGGCAACAAGTTCAACGGCGACATCGCACCGCACCTGGTGGACCTCGTCGATCGCGGCATCATTCGAGTGCTGGACCTTCTGGTGCTGACGAAGGACGCGGACGGATCCCTCGAGGGGTTCGAGCTGGGAGACCTGGACGACAGCGAGATCGGCCAGCTGCGAACCTACGAGGCCGAGCTGGCGATGCTGCTCAGCGAAGACGACGTGGAGTTGATCGCCGAGGCCGTGAACCCGAGCAGCACGGCCGCAGTCTTGGTCTTCGAGAACACATGGGCAGCGCCGTTCGCGTCGGCTGTCCGTCACTCCGGCGGCCAGCTGGTCGCCACGGGCCGCATCCCGGTCCAGACCCTGCTGGCCGCGATCGAGGCCGACACGGAAGAAGAGAGCGAGGAGATCTGAGATGCCACTTGCCCGGAGCAGGGCTCGTCGGGCCGGGGTGGTGGGGGCCCCGGTGGCGCGTACGGCCACGACCGTGGCGACCGCCGCTGTTGTCGCTCACGGCGTGAACCGTCGCGCGGACCGGCGGGACGACCGCCAGGACCGGCGCCGCTGAGCGGATCGCATCCCGGGCAATCACCCTATCGATGGCACATCAAGGAGGCCTGGACATGTCGCACGACGTTAGCGAGCGAGGTACGGGCGGGGCGATGGTCGCCGCCATCTTCATGATCATCGCAGGATGCTTCGGTCTCCTGCAGGGCATCGCCCTCATCGCCAAGGGCACGTTCTACGTCCAACCAGCGAACTACTGGGTCAACACCAGCGCCTCCGCGTGGGGCTGGTGGTTGCTCCTCGTCGGGCTGGTCGTCACCGCCGCAGGCTTCGGTGTGGTCTCCGGCGCTGCGTGGGCTCGTTGGCTGGGCATCGTCATGGTCAGCGTGCAGGCCTTGACCAACTTCGTCTTCATCCCGGTTCAGCCGTTCTGGGCGATCACGTTGATCCTTGTGGATCTGTGGGTCATCCACGCCCTGTTCGTGCACCGACGCGAAAGGGTCTGATCGTCAACGTCTGATCGTCAACGTCTGATCGTCAACCTCTGCGGGCGCCGCCGCGACCAGCAGAAAGCACGCCGACCCTCGCGGCGGCCGCCAGCAGGACCGACCCGCTTCGTACGCCAGTTTGAGCGTGTTGTCTAGCCCGAGGAGTGGCCATGAATGAGCCTGATCGCAGCAAGCTCCCGATCCGGCGCCCTGCCTTCGGCGGGACGGCGGCTCGGACGCTGCAGGGTTGTGAGCCGGACTGGGCGCAGATCGACCACGTCCACCCCCCGGCCGGCGCGCCCAATGTCTTGGTCGTGTTGATCGACGATGCGGGGTTCGGCAACCCGAGCACGTTCGGTGGTCCGATCGACACGCCCAACTTCACGCGGATGGCCGAGGGCGGGTTGCGGTACAACCGCTTCCACGTGACGGCGCTGTGCTCCCCGACCCGGGCCGCACTGCTGACCGGCCGCAACAGCCACACCGTGGGTTTCGGCTCCGTCGGGGAGTTCTCCAACGGCTTCCCCGGCTACACCGCGGTGCTGCCACGGGACTGCGTACCGCTGCCGCGCGTCCTGCGGGACAACGGGTACAGCACCGCTGCGTTCGGCAAGTGGCACCTCACTCCGGACGGCCAGCAGGGACCGGCCGGCCCGTTCGACCGGTGGCCGAACGGGTGGGGCTTCGACTACTTCTACGGGTTCCTCGGCGGCGGCGCCAGCCAGTGGGACCCATGTCTGGCCGAGAACCAGAAGATCATCGGAACGGACCCCGCCTTCTACGACGAGGACAACCCCTACTACCTGCCCGACGCGATGGCCGACAAGACGATCCAGTGGCTGCACGCAGTGCGGGGGCAGGACGCGACCAAACCGTTCTTCGCCTACTTCTCCACCGGGTGCAGCCACGCGCCGCACCACGTGGCCGACAGCTGGGCCGAGAAGTACAAGGGCAGGTTTGACCAGGGTTGGGACCGCATGCGCGAGGAGGTCTTCGCGCGGCAGCAACAGCTCGGGGTCGTTCCGGCGGATGCCGAGCTGACACCGCGGCACGAGGCGTTCCCCGCCTGGGATGACGTGCCGGAGCCGCTCAAGGCGTACTACGCGCGGCAGATGGAGGTCTACGCGGGGTTCTCGGAGAACGCTGACCACAACGTGGGCCGGGTCATCGACGCGATCGACGAACTGGGCGAGCTCGACAACACCTTGATCTTCTGGATCTGGGGGGACAACGGCGCCAGCATGGAGGGCTCGCCCACTGGCTCGTTCAACGAGCTGACCATGCAAAACGGCATCCCGCTCACCGACGAGATGCAGGTCCAGCTCGCCGAGCGCTACGGCGGGCTGGACGCCTGGGGCGGAGCGATGATGGACCCGCACTACTCGGCCGCCTGGGCCTGGGCCGGAAACACGCCCTTCCAGTGGGGCAAGCAGGTCGGCTCCCACCTGGGCGGCACGCGGAACCCGATGGTGGTCCACTGGCCGGATCGGGTCACCGATGTTGGCGGGCTGCGGTCGCAGTTCACCCACGTGACGGACCTGGCACCGACGATCCTGGACGTGTGCGGTATCCCGGCGCCGGACGAGGTCGACGGCATCGAGCAGGAGCCTCTGCACGGGGCCACCTTCGCGGACTCCTTCACCGACGCGGCCGCACCGCAGCGCCACACGCAGCAGTACTTCGAGAGCGTCGGGAACCGGGCCATGTACAAGGACGGCTGGTGGCTGGCGATGCGCACCGAGCGGATCCCGTGGGTCCTCACCCCGGCCGCGCTGCAGCCGTACACGCCTGGGGTGTGGAACCCCGACGACGACCCTGTCGAGCTGTACTACCTGCCCGATGACTTCAGCCAGGCGCACGACCTCGCCGCCGCCCATCCCGAGAAGGTCGAGGAGCTGCGCACCCTGTTCTGGTCGGAGGCGGAGAAGTACAAGGTGCTGCCCCTGCTGGCCACGCTCGGGGTGTTCTTCGGGATCGCGCCGCCGCTTCCAGAGGTCTCCACGTTCGAGTTCCGCGGCGATGTCGAGAACGTCCTGTCGGGCATGGTCCCCCGGATCTACAACCACTCCTACACGATCAGCGCGGACCTCGTCATCCCCGACGGTGGCGCCGAGGGGGTGATCGTGGCCGAGGCCGACCACCTCGGTGGCTTCTCGCTGTTCGTGGACGGCGGCCGGCTGACCCACACCTACTCGATGATGGGGGTGTTCGTCTTCCGCCAGCAGGCCGAGGAGCCGCTGCCGACCGGCGAGGTGACCGTTCGGATGGAGTTCGCCGCCGACGCGCCGAAACCGGCCACCGGCGGTGACGTCACCTTGTTCGTCAACGACAAGCCGGTCGGGAAGGGGCGTATGGAGCACACCGTGCCCATCCGCTTCTCCGGCTACGCGGGCATGGACATCGGGCGCGACAACGGTGGGGTCGTTGACCTGAGCTACGCCGACCGCAAGCCGTTCGCGTTCACCGGGACGATCAAGAAGGTCGTCTTCGATGTCAAGCCCCACCTCGCGGCCGCGGACGAGCATGCCGTGCACCTGGCCGCTCAACACGGCCAGGCGCTCCACGCAGTCACCGCCTGAACCGATCGATCACCGGAGGGAGTCGGCACTATGGCGTTCGACGAGGAAACGATCGACGTACTCATCGGCGGCTACCTGTCGAAGGACGCGGCGATGGAGGACTACGAGTCCGTCCTTGGCTGCGGCGGCTACCTGCACGGCGCGGTCGTGGTGACCAAGAGCCTCGAGGGCGAACTCGAGGTGCAGCAGACCGACCACATGGTGCGTGAAGGTGCGGAGGGCCTTGGGGCTGTCGGCTTCGTCGTCGGTCTGTTCGCACCCCCGCTGCTCGCCGCGACCGCCGTCGGGGCCGCCCTCGGCGCAGGGCTGGGCAAGCTCGCCCACCGTCGCATGGCGGACAAGCTGGAGCAGCAAGCCGGCGAGACGATCCCGATCGGGGGCGCCGGGCTGATCGTCGCCTACCCGCACTCCGCAGCCGGCACCGTCGAGCCCGCGGTCACGCGCGCCATCACCCGTGCCGTCGGCGAAGCCGAAGGCCACCACGTCAAGGCCCTCAAGGGCGCCATCGCCGACGCCCAGGCCAAGCTCGCACAGTCCCAGAGCTGAAACCCATGAGGCGGCCGCTGCACACTCCGGAGGGTCACACGTTCTGACGCGGGTGCGGACAATCAGACGAGGAAGGGCGCGCGCGGAAGCCGCGTGTGGGAGGCGCCATGGTGTCCGGTGGTCTGGGGGACGAACCTGAGGTTCCGCTCGTCTCCTTCGAGAGCGCGTACGAGGGCCGGTCATCGTTCGCGTCCTCAACGAAGCCTCCTTGGACGCGGCGCTTCGTTCCGCTCGTCGGGTCGATGCGGGGCTACTCGAGGAGCACGCTTCCCGTGGACGCCCTGGCCGGGCTGACCGTCGCGGCGCTCGCGCTTCCGGCCTCGATGGCATACGCGGAGCTTGCTGGGCTTCCCGTGACCGCTGGTCTGTACGCCCTGCTCCTGCCCGTCCTGGCGTACGCATTGCTGGGCTCCGGGCTGCGGGTGATGGTCGGCCCGGAAGGGGCCGTGGCGCTTCTCGTGGCCAGTGCTCTCGCACCGCTGGCCGCCGCGGGGTCGGCGCAGTACACAACGTTGGCGGCAGCCCTGGCTCTAGCCGTAGGCGCCGTCTTCCTCCTGGCGCGGCTGCTGCGCCTGGGCTGGGTCGCTGACTACTTCTCCCAGGCGGTGCTGGTCGGCTACATCTCGGGTGTGGCTGTGCTGATGATCCTCGGCCAGCTGGAGAAGTTGACCGGGTTGTCCAGCGAGTCCAGCCATTCCGTTCAGGCCGCACTCGACATCCTGCGGCACCTTGGTGACGCAAATGCGGCAACCGTGGGCGTCGGGGTCGCTGCCTTCGCGGTGCTCGTGGTCTTCGGGCGGTTCTTGCCACGCTGGCCAGGCGCGCTCGTGGTCGTCGTGCTGGGCATCGCGGTGTCGTGGTGGTTCGACTTGGAGGCGCGTGGCGTCTCGGTCACGGGTGCCATCCCGGCGGGGCTCCCGTCGTTCGAGCGTCCGGACCTCACCAGTTCTCAGATGCTCTCG
>DATCDE010000247.1 GCA_036510875.1 Actinomycetes bacterium | reverse complement strand
TCGGCGATCGACTGGACGGCGCTGCGCGCACCCGACAGGGGCTTGGCGGCCTTCTCGGAGTCGTCCGCCGCGAGCATCGCGCCGAGCATGGCCCGGGACGGCCACAGCAGCGGCAGGCAGCCCAGGCTCTCCGCGAGGGTGGCCGCCCGCCGCAGCGTCCCGGCCGCCCCGCCCGCGTGGCCGGCCTGCAGCTGCGAGACGCCGAGGAACAGCAGTCCCTTGGCCACGTGCCTCGGTGCGCCCGACTCCTCGGCCAGCACCACGGCCTTCTCGGCCGCGGCGATCGCCTCGTCGGCGTCCTCACCGAGCAGGGCGATTTCGGAGCGCACCCAGTTGAGCCGCACCCGCTGCCGCCACCAGTCCACCCGGCCCGCGGCCAGCGTGGCCGCGGTGGCCAGCTCGGCACGGGCGGTGTCGACGTCGGCGAGCCCCACGGCGTCCGCCGCCAGGCCGAGGCGCGCGTCGAACACTGCCTCCTCGGCCTCGCCGGCCAGCTCCAGGGCGCGCTCGTCCAGCTCCCGGGCGGCCTGGTGCCGGCCGAGCTGGCGGTGCACGCTGGCCGACGTCGACGCGGCCAGCGAGGCGAACAGCCGCCGGGTCGGGACGTCACCGGGGTCGTCGAGCAGCGGAGCCAGCGCGGACAACGCGCTGCCGTAGCGGCCGGACGCCCCGAGGTTCACGCCCAGCAGCCAGGTCGCTGCCGTCGCCTCGTCGTCGCGGCCCTGCGCGTGCGCCATCTCCACGGCCTTGCGCAGCGGGCCGACCCCATCGCCGGGACGTCCGTGGAAGGCCGCCCGCTCCCCCTTGGCCAGCAGCCCCTCGAGCTCGTCCGTCACGCGCCCCTCCTCGTTCGTCGGCGCGAGGCTACCGGACCCCGGCTCCGCTCAGCCGACGGCGGCACCGCTGATCAGGGTCACCGCGTCGGTCAGGTCCTCGACATGGACGGCGGGCGGCGGCACCGACCGGCCCCAGCCGGGTCCACCCGTGACCAACAGCGGCGCCGGGCGCTGCCTCGGCAGCTCCTCGAGCTGCCCGACGTCCCCGGTCGCGGTGAGCTGGGACCAGACGAAGACCACCGCCGGGCCGGTGCGCCGGACCGCGTCCGCGAGTGCCTCGGTGGGGACCCGTGCCCCGAGGATGCGCACCCCCACCTGTCGCTCGGCCAACGCGGCGGCCACCGCGTGCAGGGGCAGCGCGTGCTGCTCCTCGGCGGCACTGGCCAGCAGCACCGGGCGACGGTTCCGCGGCTCGCGCAGCCGGGCGGTCACCGCGTGGAACGCGGCCAGCACGCACTCCGAGAGCAGGTGCTCGACGTCCACCCCTCGCCCAGTGGCCTCCCATCGCCGGCCGGCGGCCACCAGGACGGGGACGACGAGGGTGTCCCAGGTCGGCACCACCCCCCGGCGCTCCACCGAGCGCCGGACCAGGTCGGTGACCGTCGCGGCGTCCAGCGCGCTGGCCGCACTGGCCAGGCTCCGCATGGTGGGGACCCGCCCGCCAACGGTGGGCGGCGGTTCCCCGAAGCCGTCCGGTCGTGGGCCCGGGCCGGGCGCGGCGGGGCTGGCCGCTGGTTGCGCCGGGAACGGCGTCGCGAGGGCCACCCGGGCCGCCTCGCCGGGGGCGACACCGTCGAAGGTGAGCCGGCGCATCACCTCGAGCCGGTTCAGGTCCTCGGGGCTGTACCGGCGGTGCGCCCCGCTCCGGCGGTCGCTCGGGCCCAGCCCGTAGCGCCGGTCCCAGGTGCGCAGCGTCCCCGGCGCGACGCCCAGCCGGCGCGCGACGGCAGCGACGGTGAGGGCCGGGGCAGCTGACATGGCCCCATTCTCGGGGCGGTGCCCGGGACCCGCCACCGGAGCGCGCCGCGGCCCCGGACGCCACCCGGTCAAACCAGTGCAGGAGTTGTTCATCGTGGTCGCTTGCTTCGTAGTTGAATCGGTTATAACGTCCTCGGCATGGCCGACCTCTCCCGACTCCCCGGACCCCTCGCCGACCTGTGGGACTGGCAGCTGCGGGCCGCCTGCCGCGACGCCAGCACCGAGCAGTTCTTCCACCCCGACGGCGAGCGCGGAACAGCCCGGCAGGCCCGCATCCGGGCCGCCAAGACGATCTGTGCCCACTGCCCGGTGCAGCCGCAGTGCGCGGCGCACGCGCTGCGGGTGCGCGAGCCCTACGGCGTGTGGGGCGGAATGTCGGAGGAGGACCGCGAGCTGTACCACAGCCGTCAGCTGCCCACCGCGGTCTGACCCGGCCGGGCACGCAGCACGCCGAAGGGTCCGGCACCCCCGGGGGGGTGCCGGACCCTTCGGCGAGGTCCGGGCTCGGTGCCGTGCTCAGTGGTGGTGGCCACCCGGGCCGTGGCTGTGCCCGTGCCCGTTGCCGGCGGCCGGGGCTTCCTCGACCGGCTTGTCCGCCACCAGCACGTCGGTGGTGAGCAGCAGGGCCGCGATCGACGCCGCATTCAGCAGCGCCGAGCGGGTCACCTTGACCGGGTCGATGATCCCGGCGGCCACCAGGTCGACGTACTCGCCGGTGGCGGCGTTCAGCCCGCTGCCGACCGGCAGCTCCGCCACCCGGGAGACCGCCACGAAGCCCTCGGTCCCGGCGTTCTCGGCAATCCAGCGCAACGGCTGGACGACGGCCCGCCGGACCAGTGCCACGCCGGTGGCCTGGTCACCGGTGAGCCCGAGGTCGCCCTCCAGCACCGTCGCGGCGTGCACGAGGGCCGAGCCGCCGCCGGCGACGATGCCCTCCTCGATGGCCGCGCGGGTCGCCGAGATCGCGTCCTCGAGCCGGTGCTTGCGCTCCTTGAGCTCGACCTCGGTGTAGGCGCCCACGCTGATCACGCAGACCCCGCCGGCCAGCTTGGCCAGCCGCTCCTGCAGCTTCTCGCGGTCCCAGTCGGAGTCGGTGCGCTCGATCTCGGCCTGGATCTGGGCCACCCGCTCGGTCACCGCGGCGTGCTCGCCACCGCCCTCGATGATCGTCGTGTCGTCCTTGGTGACGACGACCCGCCGGGCGCTGCCGAGGACCTCCAGTCCGACCTGGTCCAGCTTCAGCCCGACCTCGGGCGCGACGACCTGGGCGCCGGTCAGCACCGCCACGTCCTGCAGGATCGCCTTGCGGCGGTCCCCGAACGCGGGCGCCTTGACCGCCACGCCGTTGAACAGCCCACGGATCTTGTTGACCACCAGGGTGGACAGCGCCTCGCCGTCGACGTCCTCAGCGATCACCAGCAGCGGACGGCGCGACTCGACGACCTTCTCCAGCAGGGGCAGCAGGTCGGCGACCGAGGAGATCTTGCCCTGGCTGAGCAGGATGTACGGGTCCTCGAGGACCGCCTCCATCCGCTCGGCGTCGGTGACCATGTGCGGCGAGATGTAGCCCTTGTCGAACTGCATGCCCTCGGTGAAGGTCAGCTCGACGCCCGTGGTGTTCGACTCGTCGACGGTGATGACGCCGTCCTTGCCGACCTTGTCGAACGCCTCGGCGATCAGGGTGCCGACCTCGGAGTCCTGCGCGGACAAGGTGGCGACCGCGCCGATGTCCTGCTTGGTCTCGACCGGACGGGCGGCCTGCGTCAGCGCCTCGGCCAGCGCCTCGACTGCGGCCTCGATGCCCTTCTTCACCTCCATGGGCGCGGCACCGGCGGTGACCACGCGCAGCCCCTCGGCCACCATGGCCTGGGCCAGCACGGTCGCCGTCGTGGTGCCGTCGCCCGCGACGTCGTTGGTCTTGGTCGCGACCTCCTTGGCCAGCTGGGCCCCCATGTTCGCGTAGGGGTCCTCCAGCTCCACCTCGCGGGCGATGGTGACGCCGTCGTTGGTGATCGTGGGCGGGCCGAAGCTCTTGTGCAGCACCACGTTGCGGCCCTTGGGACCGAGCGTCACCTTGACGGCGTTCGCCAGCGCGTCGACGCCGTGCTGGAGCCGGTGCCGGGCGCTCTCGTCGAACTCGAGGATCTTGGGCATGGGAGTGGCAGTGTCCTTCCTAGAGAACCGCCCCGGGGCCCGCGGTCACGGGCCACCGGGGCGGTTCGAGTCGTTCGCGGAGCTGGAGCTACTTCTCCAGGACGGCGAGCACGTCGCGCGCGGAGAGGATGAGGTACTCCTCGCCGTTGTACTTGACCTCGGTGCCGCCGTACTTGCTGTAGATGACCTTGTCGCCGACGTTGACGTCGAGCGGGAGCCGCTGACCGTCCTCGAAGCGACCCGGGCCGACGGCGAGGACCTCGCCCTCCTGGGGCTTCTCCTTGGCAGTGTCCGGGATGACCAGACCGGATGCCGTGGTCTGCTCGGCGTCGAGCGGCTTGACGAGGATTCGGTCCTCGAGCGGCTTGATGGAGACCGACACGGTGAATTGACCTCCGACGAGAGTGGCGTGCGATGGGTCGGACCTCGGGCCTGGCGTCGCGGTGCCAGAACCGGTGTCACGTTGGCAGACTCACGGGGAGAGTGCCAGCCGACAGCCTAGGCAGGGGTTAGCACTCCGTCAACCTGAGTGCCAGCCGACCGGTGGCCCGCGTCGGGCAGGATGCTGCGGTGAACCTCGACGACGTCGCCGCCCTGACGTCGTTCGAGGGCCGGGCGCTGCTCGCGGCCCTCCCCGGCTATGACGACCGGACGGCGCTCGCCCTGGCCGAGCGGCTGCGCGCCGAGGGGCACCCGCCCGGGCTGGTCGCGGCCGCGCTGACCCAGCAGCGGCTGCGGGCCACGGCGCGCAGCCGGCTCGGCCCTGGGGTCGACCGGCTGCTGCTCACCCCGGACGGCGCCGAGCAGACCACGCGCCCCGCGGTGGCCGAGCACCGCGCCGCCCGCTACCAGCGAGCGGGGCTGACCCGGGTGGCTGACCTGGGCGCAGGGATCGGGGGGGACGCCCTCGCCCTGGCCGCGGCCGGTCTGCAGGTCCGGGCGGTCGAGCAGGACCCGGTCACCGCCGCCGTCCTCGCGGCCAACTGCGTGGCGCTCGGCCAACCGGTCGAGGTCGTCGTGGCGGCCATGGCTGCGGAGCACCTGGCCGGCTGCGACGCGGCGTTCGCCGACCCGGCCCGGCGGGTCGGCGGCCGCCGGGTGCTCGACCCGCTGCGCTGGCAGCCGCCGTTGCCGTGGGTGCTGGACCTGCCGGTGGACGCCCTCGGGGTCAAGGTGGCACCGGGCATCGACCACGCCTGGGCGACCGCCGGCGTCGAGCTGGACTGGGTGTCGATGGACGGCGACCTGGTCGAGGCGGCGCTGTACCGCGGACCGCTGGCCACCCCGGGGGTGTCCCGGCGCGCGAGCCTGCTCCCCTCCGGAGCGACCCTCACGGACACCGACCTGCCGGCCGGCCCGCCCCCGGTCGGCCCGGTGGGCTCGGTGCTGTACGAGCCGGCCGACGCCGTGCTGCGGGCCGGGCTGGTGGGCGCTGCGGCGCTGCGGGTGGGCGGCCGGCTGGTCGACCCGACCATCGCCTACGTGACGACCGACGAGGCACCAGCCGGCCCGGACCCGTTCCTCACCGGCTACGCGGTCGAGGCGGTGCTGCCGTTCCAGCTCAAGCGGCTGCGGGCCGCGCTGCGCGAGCGCGGGGTGGGCCGGGTCGTGGTGAAGAAGCGCGGCTCGGCGGTCGACCCGGCCGAGCTGCGCCGCCGGCTGCGGCTGGACGGCGACGCCGAGATGACCGTGCTGCTCACCCGCGTGGCCGGCGCGCCCACCGCGATCCTGGCCCACCCGCTCAGCCGCTGACCACCAGCACGTCGGTGACCGGCAGCGCCGAGTCGACCCGGTGGTCTAGCGCCGACGGTTCCCGGCCGCGGGCCACCATCTCGGCCCCCAGCGCGGCGACCATGGCCCCGTTGTCGGTGCACAGGCCCGGCCGGGGCACCCGCAGCCGGATCCCGGCCGCCTCGCAGCGCTCCTGCGCCACCCAGCGCAGCCGCGAGTTCGCGGCCACGCCGCCACCGATGAGCAGGTGGTCCACGCCGGTCTGCCGGCAGGCGTCGACGGCCTTCGCCGTGAGGACGTCGACCACGGCCTCCTGGAACGCCGCGGCGACGTCGGCCAGCGGCACCGGCTCGCCGGCCTGCTCCCGCTTCTCCACCCAGCGGGCCACCGCGGTCTTCAGCCCGCTGAAGGAGAAGTCGAACCGGTGGCGCTCGCGGTCCCGGGGCCCGGTGAGCCCGCGCGGGAAGACGATGGACGCCGGGTCGCCCTCGCGGGCCGCCCGGTCGATGTAGGGACCACCCGGGAACGGCAGGCCGAGTACCCGGGCCACCTTGTCGAACGCCTCCCCCGCGGCGTCGTCGATGGTCTGCCCGAGCGGCTCGATGTCGGCCGTGACGTCGCCGACCCGCAACAGCGAGGAGTGGCCCCCGCTCACCAGCAGCGCCAGGCACGGCTCGGGCAGCGGCCCGTGCTCGAGCTGGTCCACCGCGACGTGCGCGGCCAGGTGGTTGACGCCGTACAGCGGGCGGTCCAGTGCGAGGGCCAGCGCCTTGGCCGCGGCGTCCCCCACCAGCAGCGCGCCGGCCAGCCCGGGGCCGGCGGTCACCGCGACGGCGTCGACGTCGGCGAGCCGCACGCCGGCCTGGGAGCAGGCCCGCTCGAGCATCGGGACCATGGCCTCCAGGTGGGCCCGGCTGGCGACCTCGGGAACCACCCCGCCGAATCGCTCGTGCTCGGCCACGCTGGAGGCCACCGCGTCGGCGAGCAACGTCGTGCCGCGGACCAGGCCCACCCCGGTCTCGTCGCAGGAAGTCTCGATGCCGAGCACCAGCGGCTGGTCGCTCACGGCAGCCTCCGTCGCATGACCACGGCGTCCTTGCCCGGCCCGTAGTAGCCCCGACGGCGGGAGATCGGCTCGAACCCGAACCGTTCGTACAGCCGGCGGGCCCGGTCGTTGCCCTCGGCGACCTCGAGCAGCACCTGCGAGCAGCCCCGCGCGCCGGCGTCGTCGAGCAGCGCCCCGAGCAGCAGCGCCCCCACCCCGGTGCCCTGCCGCCGCGGGCGCACGGCCACAGTCTGGACGTCGGCCTCCGGCGGGACCGCGGCCAGCCCGGCGTAGCCGACCAGACCGTCCTCGTCGTCCTCGGCCACCAGGTAGGTGCGGGTCTGCGGGACACCGGCCAGCTCCGACCAGAACCCGCGCTCGCTCCACGGCTCGTCCGGGAACAGCTCGGTCTCCAGCCGCGCTGCCGGCTCGACGTCCCACCAGCGCATCGGGCGCAGCCTCACGCCAGCACCCGCTTGCGGCCGGTGGGCTCCACCGCGTCCGGGCGCCGCAGGTACAGCGGCGCCGCGGGCAGCCGGTCGGCCCCCGACGCGAGGGCCGTCACGGCCACCTCGGCCAGCGCGGCCGCGGACACCAGGTGTGGCTCCACCCCACGCGGGAAGTGCTCCGGGTACAGGTGCGGCCCCTGCCCGGCCACGTGCAGCCCCTCCATCGACCGGGCCAGGTCGGCCGGTCGAGCCACCCCCGGCTCCCCCACCCGGGAGCCGTCGGCCGCGTACAGGGCCCAGTACACCTCGCGCCGGCGGGCGTCGGTGGCGACCGCGAACGGCGATCCGGCGGTGGCGGCCACCACGTGCGCGATCGCGTCCAGCGAGCACACGCCGTGCACCGGGATGCCGAGTGCGGCGCCCATGGTCAGCGCGGTGACGATCCCGACCCGCAGTCCGGTGAACGGGCCCGGGCCGACCCCGACCGCGATGGCCGTCAGGTCCCGGGTGCGGACGCCGGCCGCGCCGAGGATGGCCGCGATCTGCGGGGCGAGCAGCTCGCCGTGCCGACGCGCGTCCACCGCGGTGGACGCGGCCTGCACCCGGTCGCCGTCGTGCAGCGCCGCGGTGACCGCGGGCGTCGCGGTGTCGAAGGCGAGCAGCAGCACGCCAGCAGGCTAGCCCGAGCCGGTCAGGCCGGGTCCAACCGGACGCCGTCCCAGCGGGCGCCGACGCCCGTGACGGTCACGGTGCGGGTCTCGTCGGCGTCCGACTCGCGGTCGATCCGCAGCTCCAGCCGGTCCTCGGTGAGGCCCTCGACCTTGCCCTCGCCCCACTCCACCACGGTCACCGAGTCAGCCAGCGTGGCGTCGAGGTCCAAGTCGTCGACCTCGGCGACGTCGCCGATCCGGTAGGCGTCGACGTGCACGAGCGGCGGACCGCCGTGCAGCGGCGGGTGCACCCGGGCGATGACGAACGTCGGCGAGGTGACCGGCCCACGGATGTCGAGCCCGATCCCGAGGCCCTGGACCAGGGTGGTCTTGCCGGCGCCGAGCCCGCCGGAGAGCACGACCAGGTCCCCGGCTCGCAGCAGCGGGGCCAGCCGACGGCCGAGGTCGCGCATCGCGTCGGCGTCCGAGACGGTGATCACGACGCTCCGCCCAGCGTCCCAGCGGCCAGCACGAGGTCCGCGGCCAGCGCCGCCCGCGGCGCCCCCTTCGCCCCGAACCGCAGGGCCGCCGACGGGTGGTAGGTGGCGACCAGCTGGTGGTCGCCACGGTCGTGCACCCGTCCGCGCACGTCGGTGATCCGCACCCCGGGGGCGAACGCCCACTCGGCCGCCGTGCCCCCGAGCGTGACGACCACCCGGGGCGCGGCGAGCGCGAGCTGCCGGTCCAGCCAGGGCCGGCAGCGCCCGACCTCGGCCCTGGTCGGCTTGCGGTTGCCGGGCGGCCGGCACTTGAGCACGTTGGCGACCGCCACCGTCAAGCGGTCCAGCCCGGCCGCGGCCAGCAGCTCGTCGAGCAGCTGCCCGGCCCGGCCCACGAACGGCACGCCGACCAGGTCCTCCTGGGCGCCAGGGGCCTCGCCGACGAGCAGCAGCTCGGCGCCGGGCGGCAGCACCCCGGGGACGGCGTGGGTGCGCGCGGCGGCCAGCTCGGGGCACGCGATGCACCGCCGCACCTGCGCGGCCAGCTGGTCGAGGTCCGCCGTCATGCGTGGCTCCGGGTCACCCGGTGCAACAGCCCGTTCAGCTCGGCGTCCACCCGGTCCGGGTACTCCAGCTGGATCAGGTGCCCGCACTCGGGCAGCACCACCAGCTCCGCCCCGGGAACCAGCCGGGCGATCTCCCGGCTGTGGCCGGCCGGCGTCAGCAGGTCGTCCGCACCGACCATGACCAGGGTCTCGACGCCGTTGAGCACCTCCAGCGCGGCGAACTTGTTGTGCGCGTTGAGCACCGGGAACAGCTCGGCCAGCGTGTCGACCGGCGTCGCGGCGATCATCTGCCGGACGAAGTCCACCTTCGCGGCCGACACCGGGGACGCGAAGGAGAGCCGGCGGGTCAGCAGGAAGTCCAGGTCGCTGCCGGTGCGCCGGCCGAGCTCGACCAGGTCGGGACGCCGGCCGAGCTGACCGAGCACGCCGGGCACCGCCCGGTACAGCCCCCGCGCAGCGGCCGCGGGGATCCCGAAGGTCACCTCGGTCATCCGGCCCGCCGACGTGGACAACAGGCCGACCCCGACCACACGCTGCCCGAACAGCTCCGGGTGCCGGTCGGCCAGCGCCATGACGGTCATGCCGCCCATCGAGTGGCCTACGAGAACCAGCCGCCCGGTCGGGGCGGTGGCCTCGATGACCGCCCGCAGGTCGGCCCCCAGCTGGTCGATGGTGTTCGCCTCGGGGGTGCCCCGGCCGGACCGGCCGTGCCCGCGCTGGTCCCAGTAGACCGAGCGGACCACGCCCTG
Source organism: Actinomycetes bacterium (assembly GCA_036510875.1). Lineage (NCBI taxonomy): Bacteria > Bacillati > Actinomycetota > Actinomycetes > Actinomycetes bacterium. Next base: position 19,227 of record DATCDE010000247.1, on the reverse strand, counting down.
CATGGACAGCCGCTGGTAGTGCCAGCTGTCCAGGTTCAGCGAGAAGCCGTGGCTGTAGACGACGGTGACGTCGTGCTGCGGGGCCAGCGGCGACGGCTCGTCGACCTCGACGTACAGCTCGACACCGTCGTCCGCCGTGACCACACGCGCCGGACCGTGCACGCCGCCGAACGGCGGCCCCGGCTCGTCCGCCCGCGAACCACGCAGCCGGGGCCGGACGACGCCCCGCTCGAGCACCGCGCCCACGGCGGCTCCGGCTGCGGCCAGCCCGAGGCCCAGGCCGAGCAGTCCGGGACGCTCCACGGTCAGCCAGCGATCCCGTCGGCGCCGACGACCACCCGGGACAGCCGCGGGCCGAGCCGGGTGACGATCTCGTAGGAGATCGTGCCGGTGGCCCGGGCCCAGTCCTCGGCGGTCGGCTCCCCGTCGTCACCGGGCCCGAACAGCACCACCTCGTCGCCGGCCTGCGCCGGGTCGTCACCGAGGTCGAGCACGAACTGGTCCATGCACACGGTGCCCGCGATGGTCCGGCGGGCGCCCGCGGCCAGCACCGGGCCGACGTTGGTCGCGTTGCGCGGGACGCCGTCGGCGTACCCCAACGGCACCAGGCCGAGCGTGGTGGGGCGCTTGGTGGTGTAGCGGTGCAGGTAGGAGACCCCCTGGCCGGCCGGCACCCGCTTGACCAGCCCGAGCCGGGCGGTCAGGGTCAGGGCGGGGCGCAGCCCGAGCGTCGACGAGTCGGCCTGGTCGGGGATCGGCGACAGCCCGTAGACCGCCAGCCCCGGCCGAACCAGGTCGAAGTGGGCGTCCGGGCGGGTCAGCGTGGCCGCCGAGTTGGCCAGGTGCCGGACCTCGGGCCGGGCCCCGGCCCGCTCGGCCGTGTCCACGGCGGCCCGGAACGCCTCGATCTGATGGTCGGTGGTCGGGTGGTGCGGGGCGTCCGCGTACGCCAGGTGCGACCACAGCCCGACCACCTCGAGTACGCCCTCGGCCTGGGCCCGCAGGGCCGCGTCGACGAGTTCGGCCCAGCGGTCGGCCGGGCTGCCGGCCCGGCCCAGCCCGGTGTCGATCTTCAGGTGCAGCCGGGCCGGTCGGCCGGTCCGTGCGGCCGCACCCGCGACCGCCGCCACGGTGGCCGCGTCGTTGGCGGACAGGTCGATGTCGCCGCGCAGCGCGGCGTCCCAGTCGTCGTCGGGGTCGAGCAGCCAGGCGACCACCCGCGGCTGGGTGAGCCCGGCGGCCCGCAGCTCCAGGGCCTCCTGCAGCAGCGCCGTCCCCAGCCACTGCGCCCCGCCGGCCACCGCGGCCGTGGCCGCCGTCAGCAGGCCATGCCCGTAGCCGTCCGCCTTGACCACCGCGAGCAGCTGCCCGGAGGCCACCCGACTGCGCAGCTCGGCCACGTTGTGCCGGATCGCCGCCGCGTCGACCCGTGCGGTCGCCCGGGGGGTGCTCACCGTCCGATCCTGTCACGCGCCGGCCCGGCGGCCGCGGCGACGGCGTCCGGCAGCCGGGCCAGGACGTCGCCCGCGGACACCGGGCGCCCGGCCTCGGCCGCGAGCCGCCCGGCCAGGCCGTGCACGAAGGCCGCCACCACCGGGGCGAGGGCGCCCAGCCCGCCCGCGAGCAGCCGGCCGATGACCCCGGCGAGCACGTCGCCGGTGCCCCCGGTGGCCAGTGCCCCGGTGCCGGTCGGGTTGACGTGGACGACGCCGTCCGGCCGGGCCACCAGCGTGGTCGAGCCCTTGAGCAGGACGACGGCACCGAGCCCGGCTGCGAGCGCCCGCGCGGCACCGGCCCGGTCGTCGCCCAGTGGTAGGCCGAACCGCTCGAACTCGCGGTCGTGCGGGGTGAGCACGGTCAGCGCCGGCCGGTCGCGCACCCAGTCCTGGTGCTCGGCGAGCAGGGTGAGCGCGTCGGCGTCGACCACGACCGGGACGTCGGAGGCCAGCACGGCGCGCAGCCGCTCCGCCGCAGTGGTGTCGGTGCCCATCCCCGGGCCGACCACCCAGGCCTGGACCCGGCCCTCGTTCACGACCGCCTCGGGCCAGTGCGCCCGGACCTGGTCGGCGGCGCCACCGGTGTAGCGCACCAGCCCGGCTCCCGAGCGCACCGCGCCGCCCACCGAGAGCACTGCCGCACCGGTGTACTGCGGCGAGCCGGCCGCCACCCCGACGACGCCCTGCGTGTACTTGTCGTCGTCCGCCCCGGGTACCGGCCACCCGGCGGCGACGTCCTCGGCGTCGGGCACCAGCAGCGTGGCCACCTCGGGCAGCCACGGGCCCAGGCCGATGTCCACCAGCTCGATGATCCCGGCGTGCGCCGAACCCGGATGCACGAGCAGCCCCGGCTTGAGGGTCCCGAAGGTCACCGTGACGTCGGCCGCGAAGGCCGCCCCGGCCAGGCGCCCCGTGTCGGCGTCCACCCCGCTGGGCAGGTCGACGGCCACCCGCCAGGCCCCCGCAGCAGCAGCGGCCAGGGCCGCCGCCGCCGGCCGCAGGGCGCCGGACCCGCCGATGCCGACGATGCCGTCGACGACCAGGTCGGCCCGCGCCACCAGGCTCAGCGCCGTCGCCTCGTCCCCGGCCGGGACCGCCCGGCCGCCGGCCCGCAGCAGCGCGTCGAGGCCGCCCTGGTGCACCCGCTCGCCGAGCAGGACGGCGTCCACCCGGGCCCCGCGCCCGGCCAGCCGGGCGCCGGCGTACAGGGCGTCCCCCCCATTGTCCCCGCTGCCCACGAGCAGCAGCACGCGGGCGCCGTACACCGACCCGAGCAGCTGCGCGCAGGTCCGGGTCAGACCGGTCGCGGCGCGCTGCATGAGCGTCCCCGGCGGCACGGTCGCCATCAGCGCGCCCTCCGCCTCCCGCACCACCGCGACCGCGTGCGCCGCCCTCACGGCTGCGCTCCGAGGTCCGGCCCGGCGTCCGGCCCGGTCTCGGCGACCACCATGGCCGACGCGATCCCTGCGTCGTGCGACAGCGACAGGTGCCAGCGGTCGATGCCCTGCTCCCGGGCCGCGGCGGCCACCGTGCCGCGCAGCAGCAGCGAGGGCCGGCCGGTCCCGTCGCGCAGCACCTCGCAGTCGTGCCAGGCCAGCCCGGTGGGCGCGCCCAGCGCCTTGGCCACCGCTTCCTTCGCCGCGAAGCGGGCCGCGAGCGACGCCACCGGCAGGTCCCGCTCGTCGGCGGTGAACAGCCGCTCCACCAGCCCGGGACTCCGGTCCAGGATCCGCCCGAACCGCGCGACGTCGACGACGTCGATGCCGACCGACACGATCACCTGCTCGACCGCGGGCTCACTCGACGGTGACCGACTTGGCCAGGTTGCGCGGCTGGTCCACGTCATAGCCCTTGGCGGTGGCCAGCTCGCAGGCGAACACCTGCAGCGGCACCGTGGCCACGATCGGCTGCAGCAGGGTGGGCACCGCCGGGATCCGGATCAGCGCGTCGGCGTACGGCTCGACCGCGGTGTCGCCCTCCTCGGCGATCACGATGGTGAACGCGCCGCGGGCCCGTACCTCCTGGATGTTGCTGACGATCTTGTCGTGCAGCACGCTGCGTCCGCGCGGCGACGGGACCACCACGACGACCGGCAGGCCCTCCTCGATCAACGCGATCGGGCCGTGCTTGAGCTCGCCCGCGGGGAAGCCCTCCGCGTGCATGTAGGCGAGCTCCTTGAGCTTGAGCGCGCCCTCGAGGGCCACCGGGTAGCCCACGTGCCGGCCGAGGAACAGCACGGCCTTGGCGTCGACGAACCGGCGGGCCAGCTCCCGCACCGGCTCGACGGTCTCCAGCACCCGGTCCACGTGCTCGGGCATCCGGGCCAGCTGGGCGACGTGGTCGGCCACCTCGTCGCCCCACTTGGTGCCGCGCACCTGGGCCAGGTAGAGCGCGACCAGCTGGACGGCGGCCAGCTGGGTGAGGAACGCCTTGGTCGAGGCCACCGCCACCTCGGGGCCGGCGTGGGTGTAGAGCACGGCGTCCGACTCGCGGGGGATCGTCGAGCCGTTGACGTTGCAGATGGCCAGCACCCTGGCCCGCTGGTCGCGGGCGTGCCGCACGGCCATGAGGGTGTCCATGGTCTCGCCGGACTGCGAGATGGCGACCACCAGAGTGGAGCGACCGACGATGGGGTCGCGGTAGCGGAACTCGCTCGCCACCTCGACCTCGCAGGGGATGCGGGTCCAGTGCTCGATGGCGTACTTCGCGATCAGCCCCGCGTGGAAGGCGGTGCCACAGGCAATGATGATGATCTTGTCGACCTCGCGGAGCTCCTCGTCGGACAGCCGCATCTCGTCCAGGCGCAGCCGCCCGTCGGCGCCGATCCGGCCCATCAAGGTGTCGGCGATGGCCCGCGGCTGCTCGGCGATCTCCTTGAGCATGAAGTGCTCGTAGCCGCCCTTCTCGGCGGCCGCGGCGTCCCAGTCGACATGGTACGGCCGCACCTGTGCCGGCTCGCCGTCGAACGTCGTGACGATGACGCCATCGCGGCGCAGCTCGACGACCTGGTCCTGTCCCAGCTCGACGGCGTCCCTGGTGTGGGCGATGAACGCGGCCACGTCGCTGCCCAGGAAGTTCTCCCCGTCGCCGAGCCCCACGACGAGCGGCGAGGTGCGCCGCGCGCCGACGACGACGTCCGGCTGGTCGGCGTGGACGGCGACCAGCGTGAACGCGCCCTCGAGCCGGCGGCACACCCGGCGCATGGCCTCCGCCAGGTCGCCGCAGCGGGGGAACTCGCCGGCGAGCAGGTGGGCGACCACCTCGGTGTCGGTGTCCGAGCCGAACTCGACCCCGGCGCCCTCGAGCTCGCCCCGCAGCGCTGCGAAGTTCTCGATGATCCCGTTGTGGATCACCGCGACCCTGCCGAGGGCGTCCAGGTGCGGGTGGGCGTTGCGGTCGGTCGGCGCCCCGTGGGTCGCCCACCGGGTGTGGCCCATGCCCACGGTGGACGCCGCGAGCGGCCGCTCGGACAGCTCCTTCTCCAGGTTGGCCAGCTTGCCGGCCCGGCGCCGGGTCTCCAGCTCGCCACCGGCGAGCACGGCGACGCCCGCAGAGTCGTAGCCGCGGTACTCCAGCCGCCGCAGCCCCTCCATCACGACGTCCACCGCCTGCTTGTCCCCGACGTAGCCTACGATGCCACACATAGCGTTCAGGGTAGCCGGGACGACGGCGCGTCCCACGCACCCGCGCCGGCGCGGTCAGGCCAGCGCGGTCCGGACGTCGTCGGCCAGCCGGTCGGCGACCGCCTGCGCCTGCTCGGCGGTGACCGCCTCGACCATCACCCGTATCAGCGGCTCGGTCCCGCTCGGGCGCAGCAGCACCCGGCCGGTGCTGCCCAGCTCCGCCTGCGCCCCGGCGACCGCGTCGGCCAGCTCCGCCGAGCCGTCGAACCGCGAGCGGTCCACCCCGCGGACGTTCACGAGGACCTGCGGCAGCCGGTCCATGACCGCGGCTAGGTCGCGCAGCGACCGGCCGGTGGCCGCGACCCTCGCCAGCAGCTGCAGCGCAGTGAGGACGCCGTCGCCGGTGGTGGCGTGGTCGAGCAGGACGACGTGCCCCGACTGCTCGCCGCCGAGGTTGTGTCCGCCGGCCCGCATGGCCTCCAGCACGTAGCGGTCGCCCACCGCGGTCTCGACGAACTCGATGCCCTCCCGGACCATCGCCTGGCGGAACCCCAGGTTGGACATCACGGTGGCCACGACGGCGTCGTTCGCCAGGGCCCCCCGGTCGCGCATCGCCAGCGCCAGGACGGCCAGGATCTGGTCGCCGTCCACCACCTCGCCGCGGTCGTCGACCGCCAGGCACCGGTCGGCGTCGCCGTCATGGGCGATCCCGACGTCGGCGCCGTGCTCGAGCACGGCGGCTGCGAGCGGGCCGAGGTGGGTGGAGCCGCAGCCGTCGTTGATGTTCAGCCCGTCCGGCTCGCAGTGGATCGCGATGACGTCGGCTCCGGCGCGGCGCAGCGCCTCGGGCGCGACGAGCGCGGCCGCGCCGTTCGCAGCGTCGACGACGACGCGCAGCCCGGACAGGTCGTGCGGCAAGGTGCCCAGCAAGTGGGCCAGGTAGCGCTCGGCCGCGTCACTCAGCGGACGGATCCGGCCCACCGAGCCCGCGGTCGGCCGCTGCCAGGGCTCGCCCATCCGGGCCTCGACGGCGTCCTCGACCACGTCGTCCAGCTTGACCCCGCCGCGGGCAAAGAACTTGATCCCGTTGTCCGGCATCGGGTTGTGCGACGCCGACAGCATCACGCCGAGGTCGGCGCCGAGCGCGTCGGTGAGGTGGGCGATCGCAGGCGTCGGCAGCACGCCGGCGTCCAGCACGTCGACGCCGGCGCTGGCCAGCCCGGCGGTCACCGCAGCCGAGAGGAACTCCCCGGACAGCCGGGGGTCCCGGCCCACCACCGCGACCGGACGGTGCCCGGCGAACTCGCCGGCGTCGCCGAGGACGTGCGCGGCGGCCACCGACAGGTCCAGCGCGAGCTCCGCCGTGAGGTCGCGGTTGGCCAGCCCACGGACGCCGTCGGTGCCGAAGAGTCGGCCCATCTGGCCCCCGATCAGCGCTTGCTGTACTGCGGAGCCTTGCGAGCCTTCTTCAGGCCGTACTTCTTGCGCTCGGTGACGCGGGCGTCACGGGTGAGGAAGCCGGCCCTCTTCAGCGTCGGCCGGTTGCCCTCGACGTCGATCTCGTTCAGCGCCCGGGCCACGCCAAGCCGCAGCGCACCCGCTTGGCCGGACGACCCACCGCCGCTGATCCGGGCGATGACGTCGAAGCGTCCGTCGGCCTCGAGCACCCGGAACGGCTCGTTGACGAGCTGCTGGTGCACCTTGTTCGGGAAGTAGTTCTCCAGGGTGCGCCCGTTGACGGTCCACCGGCCGGTCCCGGGGATGACCCGGACTCGCGCGATGGCCTCCTTGCGGCGCCCGGTGGCCGAGGCCGGCGCGACAACGATCTCGCGCGGGGTGCTCGACTCCTTGGTCTCGGAGGTGAAGGACTCGCCAGCGAACGTCTCAGCGTCGTCGATGTCGGTGGTCTCGGTGGTCTCGGTGGTCTCGGTGGTCTCTACAGCAGCCTCGGTCACGGCCACGGTTCCTCTCGTCGTCTGGGGGTCGCCGTGGCCTACTGCGCGACCTGGCTGATCTCGAACGGCACCGGCTGTTGCGCCTGGTGCGGGTGCTCAGGGCCGGCGTACACCTTGAGCTTGGTGATCAGCTGCCGACCCAGGCGGTTGTGCGGGAGCATCCCGCGGACCGCCTTCTCCACGGCGCGCCGCGGGTTCTCCTCAAGCAGCTGAACGTAGGGGGTCGACGAGAGCCCGCCCGGGAAGCCGGAGTGGCGGTACGCCATCTTCTGCTCGCGCTTGGAGCCGGTGAGCGCCACCTTGCCGGCGTTCACGACGATGACGAAGTCACCGGTGTCAACATGCGGCGCGAAGACCGGCTTGTGCTTGCCCCGCAGCAGGGTGGCCACCTGGGTGGCCAGGCGGCCGAGGACGACGTCGGTGGCGTCGATGACGTACCACTGGCGCTCGACGTCGCCGGGCTTGGGGGAGTACGTGCGCACGGGCGTAGGCTCTTTCGATCGCTTCGGGTCTGCACGGACGCCGCGGGGGCAGCGTGCGCGAGCGGGCGCGGCTCTACGCCGGCACCCACAACAAGCGACCACGGTACCCGTGGCGTGGGCAAGGGGTCAAAGCGAGGGCCTAGCGCTGCCGCTCCACCCTCGCCTCGTCCCACACCGGGACGTCGGACTCGTAGACCCCGCCGTCCGCGCCGAACACCAGGAACCGGTCGAAGCCACGGGCGAACCACCGGTCGTGGGTCACCGCGAGCACGGTGCCCTCGAACCGCTCCAGACCCTCCTCCAGCGCCTCGGCGCTGGCCAGGTCCAGGTTGTCCGTGGGCTCGTCCAGCAGCAGCAGGGTGGCCCCGCCGAGCTCGAGCAGCAGGATCTGGAAGCGGGCCTGCTGGCCGCCGGAGAGCTGGTCGAAGGGCTGCTCGGCGGCGTGCGCGAGCTCGTAGCGGTCGAGCGCCCTGGCGGCCTCCTCCCTGGGCATCCCGGTCCGGTGCGCATCACCGCGGTGCAGCACCTCGAGCAGGGTCCGGCCGACCAGCTCCGGGTGCTGATGGGTCTGGGCGAACCAGCCGGGCCGCACCCGGGCCCCGAGCCGGGCCTGCCCGGTGTGCCGGACCGGCTCCAGCACGGTCTCCCCGACCGGCCGGTGCTCGACGTCCGGGTCGCTCCCCCCGACCGCGAGCAGCCGCAGGAAGTGCGACTTGCCGGACCCGTTCGAGCCGAGGACGGCGACCCGCTCGCCAAACCACACCTCGAGGTCGAACGGACGCATCAGCGCGGTGAGCTCGAGGTCGGTGCAGACGACGGCCCGCTTGCCGGTCCGGCCGCCGCGCAGCCGCATCTGCACGCTCTGCTCCCGGGGCTGCGCCTCCGGTGGCCCGGCCTCCTCGAACTTGGCCAGCCGGGTCTGCGCAGCCTGGTAACGCGAGGCCAGGCCATCGTTGTAGGCGGCCTTCTGCTTGTACATGAGGACCAGCGCCTTGATCTTGGCGTGCTCCTCGTCCCAGCGGCGGCGCAGCTCGTCCAGCCGGGAGAACCGCTCGGTCCGGGCCTCGTGGTAGGTCGTGAAGCCGCCACCGTGCACCCATACCGTGTTGCCGCCGGCGCCGAGCTCCACGGTCACCACCCGGTCGGCGACCTGGGCCAGCAGCTCCCGGTCGTGGCTGACGAACAGCACGGTCTTGGCCGAGTCCCGCAGCGCCTGCTCCAGCCAGCGCTTGGCCGGGACGTCGAGGTAGTTGTCAGGCTCGTCGAGCAGCAGCACCTCGTCCGGGCCGCGCAGCAGCGCCTCGAGGACCAGCCGCTTCTGCTCGCCACCCGAGAGGGTGCGCACCTCCCGGAACTGGGCCCGCGCCCACGGGAGGCCGAGCGCCTCGGTGCAGCAGACGTCCCAGACCACCTCGGCCTCGTAGCCGCCGGCGTCGGCCCAGTCCGCCAGCGCCTGCGCGTAGCGCAGCTGGGTGGGCTCGTCGTCGCGCTCCATGATGGCCAGCTCGGCGCTCTCCAGCTCGTACGCCGCGGTCCGCACCCGGGGCGGGGCGACCGACACCAGCAAGTCGCGCACCGTCGACTCGTCCCGCACGCTGCCGACGAACTGGCGCATGACGCCGAGGCCGCCGGAGCGCACGACCGCGCCCTCATGCGGGTCGGTGTCGCCGGCGACGATGCGCAGCAGCGTGGTCTTGCCGGCCCCGTTGGCGCCGACTAGGGCGACCTTGGCGCCGTCTCCGACCCGGAACGTCACCTCGTCGAGCAGCACCCGGCCCTCGGGCAGCACGAAACCGACCCGGCTGACGTCCACGTGACCCACGGGGGTCGAGTCTCACCCGGACGACCCGCCCGGCGCCAGTCGTTTCCCGGCTACCGGCAGCGGATCCCCCGGGTCTGCGCCGCGCGGGCCGCCAGCCCGGCGTCCGGCGGGTAGCCGACCTCCTCCAGGGTGAGCCCCTTCGCAGCGGCCACGGCTACCGCCGGGTCGCGCCGCTCGGCCGCCAGCAGCCGCGCGGGCCAGTCCAGGGGCTGCCGGCCGTCCCCCACCGCCAGCAGGCAGCCCACGACCGCCCGGACCATGCTGTGGCAGAACGCATCGGCCACCACGGTCCCGACCACGAGGCCGTCCGCGGTCCGCTCCCAGGACAGCCGCTGCAGGTCCCGGATCGTGGTGCCGTCCGGACGGGCCCGGCAGAACGCGGCGAAGTCGTGCAGCCCCACGAGCGCTTGGGCCGCCTCGTCCATCGCGTCGACGTCCAGTGGGCGCCGGTGGTGCAGCACCTCGTGCCGCTGCAGCGGGTCCACCCCGCCCGGCGCGTCGCTCACCCGGTAGGCGTACCGGCGCCACAGCCCCGAGAAGCGGGCGTCGAACCCGGCCGGCGCGGGCCGGCAGCCCAGCACCCGCACGTCGGGTGGCAGCAAGCCGCGCAGCGATCGCACCACGTGCGCCTCGGCGTCCCGCCAGGCCCCGGCCGGGACGTCGGCATGGGCGACCTGGCCGCGCGCGTGCACCCCCGCGTCCGTGCGCCCCGCGCAGGTGACCCTCGGCGGCTGCGGCAGGCGCAGCACCCGGCCCAGCGCCGCCTCGAGCACCCCCTGGACGGTCCGCTGACCCGGCTGGCGGGCCCAGCCCGCGAAGGCGGTGCCGTCGTACCCGAGGTCGAGCCGGACGCGCACGAGCCCGCCCTCCGGGGGGAGGACGGGCTCGTGGTCCGGCTGGGTGGCTGTGCTCAGGACTCGTCCTTCTCGTCCGGCTCCACGGCCTCGTCCGACTCGTCCGACTGCTCAGCGGGCTGCTCGGCCGTGACCGACTCCTCGGCCGTCTCAGCGGCCGGTTCCTCGACGGTCTCCTCGACCGGCTCGGCCGCCGCGGGGGCCGCCGCCTTCTTCGCCTTGGACTCCTTGACCGAGCGCTTGGTCGCGGCCTCCGCCTCGCCGACGGCGGTCTGCGCCAGCGTCATCGCCTCGACCAGCTCGATGATCGCCATGGGGGCGTTGTCGCCCTTGCGCGGGCCGATCTTGGTGATCCGGGTGTAGCCGCCGGGACGCCCGGCGTAGCGCGGGCCGATCTCCTCGAACAGGACGTGCACGACGCCCTTGTCCCGGATGACTCTGAGCACCTGGCGGCGGGCGTGCAGGTCACCGCGCTTGGCCTTGGTGATCAGCCGCTCGGCCATCGGCCGCAGCCGGCGCGCCTTGGTCTCGGTCGTGGTGATCGAGCCGTGCTCGAACAGCGAGGTGGCAAGGTTCGCCAGAATCAGCCGCTCGTGCGCGGGGCCGCCGCCGAGCCGCGGGCCCTTGGGGGGCGTAGGCATGGTGTCGTTCTCCTGGTTCGCTGGGTTCCGGGGGGACCGCTGGGTCGATCAGCTGCTCAGAGCTGCTCGTCCTCAGCAAACCCCTGGTAGTCGTCGTCCTCGCCGTAGTTGTCCACCACGAGGCCGGGGTCGAACCCGGGCGGGCTGTCCTTTAGGGCCAGGCCCATGGTGACCAGCTTCGCCTTGACCTCGTCGATGGACTTGGCCCCGAAGTTACGGATGTCGAGCAGGTCCGCCTCGCTGCGCGAGACCAGCTCGCCCACCGAGTGGATGCCCTCGCGCTTGAGGCAGTTGTACGACCGGACGGTCAGCTCGAGCTCCTCGATCGGGAGCGCGAGGTCGGCCGCGAGGGCCGCGTCGGTCGGCGACGGGCCCATGTCGATGCCCTCGGCCTCGACATTGAGCTCGCGGAACAGCCCGAACAGCTCGACGAGGGTCTTGCCGGCACTGGCCACGGCGTCCCGTGCCCGCATCGACGGCTTGGTCTCCACGTCGACAACCAGCCGGTCGAAGTCGGTGCGCTGCTCGACACGGGTGGCCTCGACCTTGTAGGTCACCCGCAGCACCGGCGAGTAGATCGAGTCGACCGGGATCCGGCCGATCTCCTGGCCGAGCTGCTTGTTCTGCGCCGCGGAGACGTAGCCACGGCCACGCTCGACGGTGAGCTCGATCTCCAGCTTGCCCTTGGCGTTGATGGTCGCCAGGTGCAGCTCGGGGTTGTGCACCTCGACACCGGCGGGCGGGGCTATGTCGGCTGCGGTGACCTCGCCGGGGCCCTGCTTGCGCAGGTACATGACGACCGGCTCGTCGTGCTCGGAGCTGACCACCAGGCCCTTGATGTTCAGGATCAGGTCGGTGACGTCCTCGGCCACGCCCGGCACGGTGGTGAACTCGTGCAGGACGCCGTCGATGCGGATCGAGGTGACGGCCGCACCGGGGATCGACGACAGCAGGGTGCGCCGAAGCGAGTTGCCGAGGGTGTAGCCGAAACCGGGCTCGAGGGGCTCGACGATGAACCGCGAACGGGTGTCGTCGACCACTTCCTCGGTCAGGGTGGGTCGCTGCGCGATGAGCAAGGGAGTTCCTCCTGGGTCGGGCGCCCGCAATTTGACGCCGACGGATGCTGCCTGTTCGGTGTCTCGCCCCCGGCCACCGGCCGGGGGCGAGACGACGGGCCTACTTGGAGTAGAGCTCGACGATGAGCTGCTCCTGGACCGGCGTGTCGATGACCTGCCGGGCCGGGAGGGCGTGCACGAGGATCCGCATCCGGGTGGGGATGACCTCGAGCCAGGCCGGGACGGTCTTCTCGCCGGCCTCGGCCCGGGCGACCACGAATGGGGTCAGCTCGAGGGAGGCCTGCCGGACCTCGACGATGTCGCTCTCGGTCACCCGGTACGACGGGATGTCGACCTTGCGACCGTTGACCGTGATGTGGCCGTGCCGCACGACCTGGCGGGCCATGTCACGGGACTTGGCGAAGCCAGCGCGGTACACGACGTTGTCCAGCCGGCTCTCCAGGATGCGCAGCAGGTTCTCGCCGGTCTTGCCGGACTGACGCTGCGCCTCCTCGTAGTAGCCACGGAACTGCTTCTCCAGGACGCCGTAGATGCGCGCGCACTTCTGCTTCTCGCGCATCTGCAGCAGGTACTCGCTGTCCTTGGTCCGACCGCGGCCGTGCTCACCCGGGGGGTAGGGCCGGATCTCGATCGGACACTTGGGCGACTCGCACTTGGCGCCCTTCAGGAACAGCTTGGTCTTCTCGCGGCGGCAGCGCTTGCAGTCCGCACCGGTGTAACGGGCCATGAGTGTTCGATGTCTCCTGTCCGCCGTCAGACGCGGCGACGCTTGGGCGGGCGGCAGCCGTTGTGCGGCATGGGGGTGACGTCCTGGATCGAGCCGACCTCCAGGCCGGTGGCCTGCAGCGAGCGGATCGCGGTCTCCCGGCCGGAGCCGGGACCCTTCACGAACACCTCGACCTTGCGCATGCCGTGCTCCATGGCACGCCGGGCCGCAGCCTCAGCGGTCATCTGCGCGGCGAACGGTGTGGACTTGCGGGAGCCCTTGAAGCCGACCTGGCCGGCGGACGCCCACGCGATCACGTTCCCCATCGGGTCGGTGATGGAGACGATCGTGTTGTTGAACGTGCTCTTGATGTGAGCGTGGCCGTGGGCCACGTTCTTCTTCTCTTTGCGGCGCACCTTCTTGGCGCCTGCCGCGGTGCGGCTCTTTGGGGGCATCTTCGGTTAGCTCCTGGGAGGTCGTCGGTCCGGCATCGGTACTGGACCGTGCGGACTGCTACTTCTTGCCCGGCTTCTTCTTGCCGGCGATGGCGCGGCGCGGCCCCTTGCGGGTGCGCGCGTTCGTGTGGGTGCGCTGGCCGTGGACCGGCAGCCCCCGACGGTGCCGCAGGCCCTGGTAGCAGCCGATCTCCACCTTGCGGCGGATGTCGGCCTGCACCTCGCGGCGCAGGTCACCCTCGACCTGGTAGTTGCCCTCGATGTAGTCGCGCAGCTTGACCAGGTCGTCGTCCCCCAGGTCGCGCACGCGCAGGTCCGGGCTGACGCCGGTCGCGGCTAGGGTCTGCTGCGCGCGGGTCCGGCCGATCCCGTAGATGTAGGTGAGCGCCACCTCAAGCCGCTTCTCGCGGGGGAGGTCGACGCCGACTAGACGTGCCATGCGGGCTTCCTTCGCTTTCGTTGGAGGTCGTGCGCCGGTCCGGCCCCCTCCGCCCGTCGGAGGGGCCCCGGCCTCCGTGCCGGGGGTGGCGTCCCAAGCGGGACGTGGACGACGCCTTGGTGGTGGTGCGGTGGAACTGGTGAGCTCGGGGTCTGCTCAGCCCTGCCGCTGCTTGTGCCGCAGGTTCTCGCAGATCACCATGACCCGGCCGTGACGGCGGATCACCTTGCACTTCTCACACATCGGCTTGACGCTGGGCTTGACCTTCATGACGACTCCGGGACGTGCTGGTCGACGGACGCCGATCGACGCCCTGCTGGGGTGCGACCGTTCACTTGTAGCGGTACACGATGCGACCGCGGTTGAGGTCGTACGGGGAGAGCTCCACCACCACCCGGTCCTGAGGCAGGATCCGGATGTAGTGCTGGCGCATCTTCCCGCTGATGTGCGCGAGAACCTTGTGCCCGTTCTCGAGCTCGACCCGGAACATGGCGTTGGGCAGCGACTCGACCACTGTGCCTTCGAGCTCGATGACACCGTCCTTCTTCGCCATGTCCTCCGCTATCTGTCGTTCGTGGGATGGTTCCTGGGCTGGTCCCGCGGTGAGGCAGGTCCGTCGACGTCACCACCAGGACCCTGTGCACGCGGGGACGAACCCCAGCCGCGACGTGCAGCAATCAGAATCGGCGGTGAGCCGACTGCCTATGCTACGCCACCCACAGGGGTCCTGGGAAACCGGGCGATCATGGGGACACCGGGGTGCGCACGCGGAGCGCGGCCAGGCGGGTCGCCCCGCCGTCCACCGCGGTCAGCACCCAGGGCCCCTGCTCGGTGAGCGCCACCGTGTGCTCGAAGTGCGCGGACGGCTGGCCGTCCGCGGTGACGACCGTCCAGCCGTCCTCGAGCAGCTCGGTCTGGTGGGTGCCCAGGTTGACCATCGGCTCGATGGCCAGCACCACGCCCGGAGTTAGCCGTGGCCCGCGCCCCGGCTTGCCGTAGTTGGGCACCTGCGGGTCCTGGTGCATGGCGGTGCCGATGCCGTGGCCCACGTACTCCTCGACGATCCCGTACGGGCCGGCCGTGCGCACGTGCTGCTCCACCGCGTGCCCGATGTCCGACAGCCGGCCGCCGGGGCGCATCGCGGCGATGCCCCGCCACAGCGACTCCTCGGTGACCCGCATGAGGTCGGTGAGCTCCTGCGGGACCGCACCGACCGCGAGTGTCACGGCCGCGTCCCCGTGCCAGCCCTCGACGACCGCCCCGCAGTCCACGGAGACGATGTCGCCTTCCTTGATCACGGCGTCCCCAGGGATCCCGTGCACGATCTCGTGGTTGACCGACACGCAGATGGTCGCCGGGTACCCGTAGTACCCGAGGAAGTTCGAGGTGGCCCCGGCCGCCCGGATGTGCTCGGCGGCGACGGCGTCCAGGTCGCGGGTGGTCACGCCCGGCTGCAGGGCGTCCCGCACGGCAGCCAGCGCACCGGCGACCACCAGGCCCGCGGCTCGCATCAGCTCCAGCTGCTCCGCGGTCTTGGTCTCGATCCGACCCCGGTCCAAGAACACGCGCCGGTCAGCCCTTCCCGAGCGCGGCCAGCAGCCGTCCGGTGACCTCGGCGACCTCTCCGGTGCCGTTCACCCGGCGCAGCAGACCCAGGTGCTCGTAGACCGCGGCCAGCGGGGCGGTCTGCTCGCGGTAGACGTCCAGCCGGTGCCGGGCGACGTCCACGCCGTCGTCCGAACGGCCCTCGATCGTGGCCCGGCCGGTGAGCCGCCGGACGACCTCCTCGGGGTCCACGGTGATCTCCAGGACGGCGTCCAGCGAGTGGTGGGTCTCGGCGAGCAGCCGGGTCAGCTCGACGACCTGGGCGGTGGTGCGGGGGTAGCCGTCCAGCAGGAAACCGTCCACGCAGTCCGGCTGGGCCAGTCGGTCGCGGACCATCGCGTTGGTGACCTCGTCGGGCACGTACTCACCGGCGTCCATGTACTGCTGGGCGCTGCGCCCCAGCGGCGTGCCCTGCCCGACGTTGAGCCGGAAGATGTCGCCGGTGGATATGGCGGGGACACCCAGCCGGGCGGACAGCGCCTTGGCCTGGGTGCCCTTGCCCGCGCCTGGGGGGCCCAGCAGCACGAGCCTCATCAGCGCAGGAACCCCTCGTAGTTGCGCTGCTGCAGCTGGCTCTCGATCTGCTTTACCGTGTCCAGGCCCACCCCGACCATGATCAGGATGCTGGTGCCGCCGAACGGGAACGACTGGCTGGCGCCCACGCTGGCGAAGGCGATCAGCGGCAGCACGGCGATGAACCCGAGGTACATCGAGCCGGGCAGGGTCAGCCGGGTCAGCACGTAGTCGAGGTAGTCGGCCGTGGGCCGGCCGGCCCGGATCCCGGGGATGAAGCCGCCGTACTGCTTCATGTTGTCCGCGACCTCGGTGGGGTCGAACGTGATCGCCACGTAGAAGTACGTGAAGAAGATGATCAGCATGAAGTACGCCAGGATGTACAAGGGGTGGTCGCCCTTGATGAAGTACTTCTGGACCCACACGCTCCAGCCGCTGGTGCCGCCGAACATCTGCACCAGCAAGGTCGGGATGTACAGCAGCGACGACGCGAAGATGACCGGGATGACCCCGGCCATGTTGACCTTGAGCGGGATGTAGGTGGACGACCCTCCGTACATCCGGCGTCCGACCTGGCGCTTGGCGTACTGCACCGGGATCCGCCGCTGGGCCTGCTCCATGAACACCACGAGCGCCACCAGCGCCAGGCCGACCACGATCACGACCGCGAAGATCCACGGGCCCTTGGACTTGAAGATCGCCCAGATCTGGGTCGGGAACCGCGCGATGATCGAGGTGAAGATCAGCAGCGACATGCCGTTGCCGATACCCCGGTCGGTGATCAGCTCGCCGAGCCACATGATGACGCCGGTCCCGGCGGTCATGGTGACGACCATCGTGAGCAGCACCCACAGGGACTTGTTCGGCACGATGGCGGCCGTGCAGCCCTGGAACAGCCGCCCGGGAGTCTGGGCGATCGCGATGAGCGCGGTGGACTGCAGGATGGCCAGGCCGATGGTCAGGTACCGGGTGTACTGCGTGAGCCTGGCGGTGCCGGCCTGGCCCTCCTTCTTGAGGGCCTCGAAGCGTGGGATCACCACGGTGAGCAGCTGGATGATGATGCTCGCCGTGATGTACGGCATGATCCCCAGCGCGAAGACCGACAGCTGCAGCAGCGCCCCACCGCTGAACAGGTTGATCAGCCCGTACAGCGACGAGTCGCTGACCTGGTTCAGGCAGCTCTGGATCGCGACGTAGGAGACCCCGGGGGTCGGGATCACGGAGCCGAGTCGGAACAGCGCCAGGATCGCGAGCACGAACAGCAGCTTGCGCCGCAGGTCAGGCGTCCTGAACGCCTGGGCGAAAGCGGTGAGCACTCAGGCCTCCTGCACGATGCACCCGGGAGGTGCTTCGAGGGTCGAGAACGGGAGTCCGCGCGGATGACCGCGCGGTTCCCTTCGGACGTCGATCCAGACGATAACAGCCGGTCAGAGCTCGGTGCTGCTGCCTCCAGCGGCCGCGATCTTGTCCTTGGCCGTCGAGGAGAAGGCGTGCACCGTCACCTGGACCGCCGCCTCGATGTCCCCGTTGCCGAGGATCTTGACCGGGCTGTTCTTGCGCACGGCGCCCTTGGCCACCAGGTCGTCGACGGTCACCGTGCCGCCGTCGGGGTACAGGGCGGACAGCTTGGCCAGGTTGACGACCTGGAACTCGACCCGGTTCGGGTTGGTGAAGCCGCGCAGCTTGGGCAGCCGCATGTGCAGCGGCATCTGGCCGCCCTCAAACCGGTCGGGGACCTGGTAGCGCGCCTTCGTGCCCTTGGTGCCGCGCCCGGCGGTCTTGCCCTTGGAGCCCTCGCCGCGGCCGACCCGCGTCTTGGCGGTCTTGGCGCCCGGGGCCGGGCGCAGGTGGTGGACCTTGAGCGTCATTCCTTACTCGACCTCCTCGACGGCGACCAGGTGCTGGACCGTCCTGACCATGCCGCGGATCTCCGGCCGGTCCTCCTTGACGACGACGTCGTGGAGGCGCTTGAGGCCGAGCGAGCGCAGCGTCTGACGCTGGCTGTGGGTCCCGCCGATCGGCGAGCCCGTCTGGGTGACCTTGAGGCGGCCCATCAGGACTCCCCTGCGGCCCGTGCCCGCAGCAGCGCTGCCGGCGCGACGTCCTCGATCGGCAGGCCGCGGCGAGCGGCCACCGCCTCGGGACGCTCGAGGCGACGCAGCGCGTCAACGGTGGCGTGCACCACGTTGATCGCGTTGTCCGACCCGAGCGACTTGGACAGCACGTCGTGGATGCCGGCGCACTCGAGCACGGCGCGCACCGGACCACCGGCGATGACACCGGTGCCGGGGGCGGCCGGGCGGAGCATGACGACGCCGGCCGCCTTCTCCCCCTGCACGGGGTGCGGGATGGTGCCCTGGATCCGGGGCACCTTGAAGAAGGACTTCTTGGCCTCCTCGACGCCCTTGGCGATGGCGGCCGGGACCTCCTTGGCCTTGCCGTAGCCGACTCCGACGGTGCCGTCGCCGTCGCCGACGACCACGAGCGCGGTGAAGCTGAAGCGTCGGCCGCCCTTGACGACCTTGGCGACCCGGTTGATCGCAACGACGCGCTCGATGAAGGCGGTCTTCTCGACGCCTCCGCGGCCACCGTCACGACGGTCGCGTCGCTCGTTGCCACCGGCTCCGCCACCACGGCGGGGTGCAGCCATTACAGGTCCTTCCCGTTCGTCCTCGTCAACACGGCGTCCATCAGAACTCCAACCCGCCCTCGCGGGCACCTTCGGCGAGCGCAGCCACCCGGCCGTGGTAGCGGTTGCCACCCCGGTCGAAGACGACCGACTCGATCCCCGCGGCCTTGGCCCGCTCGGCCACCAGCTCCCCGACCTTGCGCGCTTTGGCGGTCTTGTCGCCCGCGAACTCGCGCAGATCGGTCTCCATGGTGGACGCCGAGACCAGCGTGCGGCCCTCGAGGTCGTCGATCACCTGCACGAACACGTGCCGGGTGGACCGGGTGACCAGAAGGCGGGGCCGCGCAGCGGTGCCGGCGACCTTCTTGCGCACCCGGATGTGGCGGCGCTTGCGACCGATGGTCTTGGCGCTGGTCTTGGTGCCACTGAGCTTCACACCGACAGCCATGGCTTACTTACCAGCCTTTCCGACCTTGCGGCGAACAGCCTCGCCGGCGTAACGGATGCCCTTGCCCTTGTACGGCTCGGGCTTGCGCAGCTTGCGGATGTTCGCCGCGACCTCGCCGACCTGCTGCTTGTCGATGCCGCTCACCGAGAACTTGGTGGGCGCCTCGACCGAGAAGCTGATCCCCTGCGGGGGCTCGATCAGTACCGAGTGGCTGAACCCCAGCGCGAACTCCAGCGCGTCACCCTTCGCGGTGACGCGGTAGCCGACGCCGACGATCTCCAGCGACTTGCTGTAGCCCTGGGTGACCCCGGTGACCATGTTGGCCACCAGCGTGCGGCTGAGCCCGTGCAGCGACCGGCTCACGCGGTTGTCGTCCGGGCGGGTCACCGTGAGCGTGCCGTCCTCGGCCCGCTCGATGCGGATCGGGTCGGCGACGGTGTGCGACAGGGTGCCCCTGGGGCCCTGCACCGTGACGTCCTGGCC
>DATCDE010000246.1 GCA_036510875.1 Actinomycetes bacterium | reverse complement strand
TGAGTGACCATCTGGCCGCGGGCACGACGTTCGAGGGCTTCTTCGCCGCTGCAAGGCTCAATCCGCAGGCCTCGTTGATCACCGGCGTGGTGTGTGGGGTGCGCGTCGAAGAAGTCGACGATCCGTTGATGCGGAAGATTCGCTACCTGGACAAGCTGGTCGACGAGCTGGCCAAGGGCAGGTCGATGGATAGGGTCTTGAGGGCGTAGCGCTCAGCGGCGCGGCTGGGATGCCCCGCGGATAAAGGCGGCAAGGTCCTTGCTCTGCTGTACCCGGCTCGGCTCGTGGACGTACATCATGTGGCCCGCCGGGTAGAAGGCGTGCTCGATGTTGGCCAGCAGCTCGGTGGGCACGTCGAGGTGGGCAAAGGTCTCCTGCGCGGCGTAGTAGGGCGTGGCGCCGTCGAGGTAGCCGTAGGCGACATGGACCTTGAGGTGTGGGTTGGCGCGCATCGCGCGGGCGAGCTTGTCGCTGACGTCGACGGGCCGGCCCTCGAACTCCTTGAACGACCACTCCTCGCTGGCCTTCAGCGACAGCTGCTCGTACGGCAGGTCGTTCTCGTAGCCGAGCTCAGCCCTCACGTAGTGGTTCCACGCGGCGGCATACGGACCGGCCATGGCGTCCACGCTCGGGTCGTCCTCCAGCTTCTCCGCGACCCCGTTGCCGGTCGGCCCCGTGAAACGGCTGTCGAGCCGGCCGACGACGAGCCGTTCGCGACGGAGCAGCTCGACGAAGAAGTGGAGGTGCTCGACCCTGAGGTCTGACAAGTCGACGTACTCCTCGCTGAGCCCAGTCATCCGGGCAAGGGCCCCGACCG
The DNA here is from genome assembly GCA_036510875.1 of Actinomycetes bacterium. Classification (NCBI taxonomy): domain Bacteria; kingdom Bacillati; phylum Actinomycetota; class Actinomycetes; species Actinomycetes bacterium. Next base: position 3,251 of record DATCDE010000246.1, on the reverse strand, counting down.
CCTCGGTGCGCTGCTTGGTGGTGAGCCGGTGCCCCCGTGAGAGGACCCACGGATATGTGCGCTCGGCATAGTCCTCGGCCTCGGCGAGCACGCTGCGCAGCGCCTTCTTCCCGCGCTTGCCGTGGAAGTGCGCGACGGCTGCATAGGTCGGGAGGAACCCCACGTAGCCGCGGTCCTCGGGCTCGTGGAGGCCGATCGACCCGAGGTCGATGACGCTCGAGATGAGGATGACGCCGTTGAGGAACATCCCCCGACGGGTCTGGAGGTGCTCCGCGAGGGCCGCGGCACGGACGGTGCCGTACGACTCGCCCGCGATGAACTTCGGTGAGAGCCAGCGGTTGTTGCGGGTGGTCCAGAGGCGAATTACCTCTCCGACGCTCTCGAGGTCCGCGGTGAAGCCGTGGTATGCCTTCGGCTTGCCACCGGAAACCGCGCGGGAGAAGCCGGTCGAGACCGGGTCGATGAAGACGAGGTCGGTGACGCGCAGGAGGGTCTCGAGGTTGTCGGTGAGTCCGAATGGCGGGGCCTGAAGCGATCCCACGTCGCCCGACACCACTCGGCGCGGCCCCATGAGCCCCAGGTGCAGCCAGACCGAGCTCGAACCCGGCCCGCCGTTGAAGGCGAACGTCACCGGTCGAGGCGTGTCACCGCTCACGGCTGCGACGTAGGCCGTGATGGAGACCTCGGCCTTGGCCTTCAGCCCCGTGAAGGCCCCGTCCTCGTACATCTCCTCACGCAGGACGACGCGACCGGTCGTCGCGGTGTAGGCGAGTTGCGTGCGGCCGATCTGCAGCGTGTGCTCGGTCGTGACGATGTCGTCGACGGGGTCGGCGGGCACAGTCGTGGTGGAGGAGGCCGCGCGGTCCTTGTCCTTGGGGGCGTCTGTCGTCTTCTCATCCATAGCCAGACCCTAGACCGCGGCGGAGAGCTTCGGAGGCACTGTCAACTGCGGGCCTCGAGCGGCTACTGGGGAGCGATCATCGTCGATTACGAGTCCCGCAAACGACGCACTTCGCCATGTCCGCGAACGCACCACTCGCCCCCCAGATCCAGCAACCGTTCGGCCATGGTCTGCAATGAACGGGTCATCGTGGAGTACGTCTTGGTCTCCTTCACCCGCCGCGAGCCACCCTTAAGGTCAATGCCACTTAGTTAGTCTCCGAGGTCTGAGTTCTGTTCTTGTGGCTGCGTGCGGGGTCGTCGTTCCTTGTATCCGGTCCGTGAGGGGCCGGTGATGATGATCGTCTCTGTGGGCGGGGCCTGCGGCTGGGGGGTGTTGCGGTGGCCGGCGCGTTTGAGGGGCCATTTGGACATCTTGCGTTTGATCACCCGGGGGTTGACTCGCAGCCTGCGTGTGTTCAGCCACTGCAGCATCTCCGAGGTGGCTTCGGTGAGGGCGGATGCCAGGTGCTCAGGGGGAAAAGGCCGCCTGGTCGGTGACCTGGCGGCGGATCACTCGCAGGGAGCGGATGAACGAGACCCGGTCTGGGTCGAGGTCGGCGGGCTCGGCCACCTGGTTGATCAGGGCTCGGATGGCGTAGAAGACGAGTAGGTGGGCATAGATCTCCTGGATGACCATCTCCGGTGACTTCGAGCGAAGCACCCGACCGGCGCCGCGCTGGTGGGTCTTCAGCTCGTCGAACGCGTTCTCTTCCTCCCACCGCTGGCTGTACAGCGCCGCGAGTTCGGCAGCGGGCGCCTGCGCCGGGTCGAGCAGGGTGGTGATCAGCCGGATCGGCGGCTCGTTTTGTGCGCGTGTGGGGTGGGACAGGGTGTACTCCACTACCCGAACAGTGATGGGCTTGCCAGGGTTGCCCCGGGGTGGCTGCAGAGTCGAGTGATACGACCCATCGGGGCATTCCTTGGTCACCGGCAGGACGGTATTGGACTTGGTCCGCCAGCACAGCTGGGCGCCGGTGGCGGCAGCGCCCTGCCACAGGTCGTAACCGCAGAACCCCCGGTCAACCAGCAGCAGCATCCCCTCATCCAGCAGTGCGAACAGGCCACGGGCCAACGTGGTCTCCCCCGTCGTGCAGGCCCCGATCTCCGCTGCGATGATCGCGTGCGTGCCGCACTCGGCCAACGCCACCACCCGGGCCTGGGGGAACGCGCCCTTCCCTTCACCGCGGCCGCTGCCCGGCCGGCCGAAGTAGGCCTCGTTGGACGCCGTGTCGGGCACGTCCAGCACGGTCCCGTCGATCGCGACCAGCCGCAGCTCCCGCCACCACGACCCCACCGAGCCGTCCGAGCTCGTCGGCTTGGCAACCCTTTCGAAAAGCGTCTTCAGTACGCCCGAACCCAGCCTGGCACGCGCCTGGGTCAGCGCCCCCGTGGTCGGCACCCGCCACGACCCCCGCCATCGGGTCATCCTGCCCAGCCCGCCCACCAGCAGTCGGGCGACTTCCTCGTAGCCCTCGTCGGCCCACAGGCACATCGCCAGCGTGAAGTACACCACCACCCGAGCCGGCAGCAGCCGGTGACGTTTCTCCACCCGACCCGTCGATGCAAGCACCTCATCGACCAACGCCGGCGGGAACGTGGCCGTCAACACCCCCACCGCGATCCGATCCGGTAGGCGGTCAACGGATGACGGCTTCAGCTGGCCGACTCTTGGCATGAGCCGACACTACCAGCAAACCCACTAACTAAGTGGTATTGCGGTTAAGCGGGCTTTCCGCTCGGCGGATTACCCCGGCCTCGCCCTCGAGAGACGCTGCCGCCATTTCGGTCTCGACAAAGCCCGGAGCAACTGTGGTCACGGACACACCAGACGGCCCGAGGGCCCTGGCCAGTGATTGTCCGAAGGCGGCAATTGCTGCCTTACTGGCCCCATAGGCCGGGCTCCTCGGCTCGCCACGGAACGCCCCTCGCGAACCGACGTTCACAATGCGCGCGGAGCCGTCGCTTGGCATATGGCGAACAGCGCACCACGTCACGTTCGCCGCACCAACCAGGTTGACCCCCAGTGTGTCGGCCCATGCTTGCTGCCACTGCTCGTAGGTCACCTTGTCGATCGGGTGTGCCACGAAGACCCCGGCGTTGTTGACGAGGACGTCAATGCCACCCAAGGCTGCGGCTGCGTCATCGACCATCACCCGGACCGCGTCAGCGTCCCGCAGATCCGCCTGCACCACGACGTGGCCAGATCCGGGCAGTGACGCCACAAGCGCCTTTGCGGCATCCCGGCTAGCACTGCAGTGGACTGCCACCGCGTCCCCGAGATGCGCGAACCCCTCGCAGATCGCCGCACC
>DATCDE010000245.1 GCA_036510875.1 Actinomycetes bacterium | reverse complement strand
CGCCGTCCAGTCGATCGCCGAGGACCTGCCCGAGGACCTCAGGCAGGGCTGGCTGGGCCGTCCCGACATCAGCGTGCTGCTCGAGGGCTGACGAACCGGAGATCAACAAGGGCTCACCTTCGGGGCGGATCGTGCCGAAGTACCCGTCGTGACGACGGTGTGCGTGTGCGACGACTCACCGCTCGCCCGGGAGTCGCTGCGCCGCGCGGTGGCGTCGCTGCCCGGTGTGGAGCGGGTGAGTGCCGCAGCCAGCGGTGAGGAGCTGCTCGCCCGGTTCTCGGTCGAGCGCCCCGACCTGGTGCTCGTCGACGTCCGGATGCCGGGGATCGGCGGCGTGGAGGCGACCCGACGGCTGCTGTCGCTGCACCCGTCGGCCGCGGTGCTGATGCTCACCATGGCCGAGGACACCGACGGGGTGGCCAGGGCGGTCGCCCACGGGGCCCGCGGCTACCTGCGCAAGGACGCGACCCGCGAGGAGCTGTCCGCGACCGTGGTGCAGGCCCTCAACGACCGGCTGCGCCCCGGCGGCGCGGCCATCCGGCGGCCCGAGGACCGTGCGGTGCCTCCGGCGCTGTCCGAGCGCGAGCTGCAGGTGCTCGGCGGCATGTCCCGGGGATGCAGCAACGCCGAGATCGGCCGTGAGCTGTACCTGTCCGAGGACACGGTCAAGACGCACGCGCGGCGGCTGTTCCGCAAGCTCGGTGCGGCCGACCGGGCGCACGCCGTGGCGCTGGGCTTCCGCTGGGGCCTGGTTCGCTGAGTGCGGGACGGCGCCCGTGACGTCGGTACGATGAGACGCACCGCCGCACCCCGGAAGGCCTCATGGACGCCGCCGTACCCGACATCTTCGCTCCGCTCGGCCTGACCTACGACGACGTCCTGCTGCTGCCGGGCGAGTCCGACCTGGCCCCCTCGGACATTGACACGACGTCGCGGCTGACCCGGGAGATCTCGCTGCGGGTGCCGCTGGTCTCCGCGGCCATGGACACCGTCACCGAGTCCCGGATGGCCATCGCGATGGCCCGCCAGGGCGGGCTCGGGGTGCTGCACCGCAACCTGTCCATCCAGGACCAGGCCTACCAGGTCGACCTTGTCAAGCGGACCCAGACGGGGATCATCTCCAACCCGGTGACCATCGGCCCGGACGCCACGCTCGAGGACCTCGACCGCGTGTGCGGGGAGTACCGGGTGTCCGGGCTGCCCGTCGTGGACGCCGACAGGCACCTGCTGGGCATCATCACCAACCGCGACCTGCGCTTCGTCCCGGTCGCCGAGTGGGCCACCACCAAGGTCGACGAGGTGATGACGCCGAGCCCGCTGATCACCGGGCCGGTGGGCATCTCCCGCGAGGAGGCCACCCTGCTGCTGCGCAGGCACAAGCGCGAGCGGCTGCCGCTGGTGGACGCCGAGGGGCGGCTCAGTGGTCTGATCACGGTCAAGGACTTCGTGAAGTCCGAGCAGTTCCCGAACGCCTCGAAGGACGCCCAGGGCCGGCTCATGGTCGGGGCCGCGATCGGCTACTTCGGTGACGCCTGGGAGCGGGCCACCACGCTCGTCGAGGCCGGCGTCGACGTGCTCGTCGCCGACACCGCCCACGGCCACGTGCGGATGCTGCTCGACATGGTGCGCCGGCTGAAGTCCGACCCGGCCACCCGTCACGTCCAGCTCATCGGCGGCAACGTCGCCACCCGGGCCGGCGCGCAGGCGTTCGTCGACGCGGGCGCCGACGCCGTGAAGGTCGGCGTCGGGCCTGGGTCGATCTGCACCACCCGGCTGGTGACCGGGGTGGGTGCCCCCCAGGTGACCGCCGTCCACGAGGCCGCGACGGCCTGCCGCCCGGCCGGCGTGCCGGTCATCGCCGACGGTGGCCTGCAGCACTCGGGGGACATCGCCAAGGCGATCGTGGCCGGCGCCGAGTCGGTCATGGTGGGCTCGCTGCTCGCCGGCTGCGAGGAGTCACCGGGCGAACTCGTGCTGATGAGCGGCAAGCAGTACAAGGCCTACCGCGGCATGGGGTCGCTCGGCGCCATGTCCAGCCGGGGCAAGAAGTCGTACTCCAAGGACCGCTACTTCCAGGCCGAGGTCACCAGCGACGAGATGATCGTCCCGGAGGGCATCGAGGGTCAGGTGGCCTACAAGGGACCGCTCGCGGCCGTCGCCCACCAGCTCATCGGCGGCCTGCACCAGTCGATGTTCTACATCGGTGCCCGGAGCATCCCCGAGCTGCAGAAGAAAGGCCGCTTCGTGCGGATCACCTCGGCCTCGCTCCGGGAGAGTCACCCGCACGACGTCCAGATGACCGTAGAGGCGCCGAACTACACGGCCCGCTGACCCACTTGTCAGGGTGACGACGACCTCTACGCCGTCCTCACCCTGACAGGTCGAAGGGGACAACCAGGTGGAGATCGAGATCGGCCGGGGCAAGCGCGGCCGCGAGGCGTACGCGTTCGACGACATCGCGATCGTGCCCAGCCGGCGTACCCGGGACCCGCAGGAGGTCTCGATCGCCTGGCAGATCGACGCGTACCGGTTCGAGCTGCCGCTGCTGGCCGCGCCGATGGACTCGGTGGTCTCACCGGCCACGGCGATCGCCCTGGGCCAGCTCGGCGGGGTGGGGGTGCTCAACCTCGAGGGGCTGTGGACCCGCTACGCCGACCCGGAGCCGCTGCTCGCCGAGATCGGCGAGCTGGCCGAGGACCGGGCCACCCCGCGGATGCAGGAGATCTACGCGGCGCCGATCCAGCCCGAGCTGATCGCCCAGCGGATCCACGAGGTCCGCGCCGCGGGCGTCACGGTCGCCGCGTCGCTCTCGCCGGGCCGCACCGCGCAGTACGTCAAGACCGTCGTGGACGCCGGCGTCGACCTGTTCGTCATCCGCGGGACCACGGTCTCGGCCGAGCACGTGTCCGGCCAGGCCGAGCCGCTCAACCTCAAGCAGTTCATCTACGAGCTCGACGTCCCGGTCGTCGTGGGCGGGGTGGCCACCTACACGGCGGCCCTGCACCTGATGCGCACGGGAGCGGCGGGCGTCCTGGTCGGCTTCGGCGGCGGGGCCGCGCACACCACCCGGGCGGTGCTCGGGGTGGCCGTGCCGATGGCCTCGGCGGTGGCCGACGTCGCCGCGGCCCGCCGGGACTACCTCGACGAGTCCGGCGGCCGCTACGTGCACGTGATCGCCGACGGTGGCGTGGGCCGTTCCGGGGACATCGCCAAGGCGATCGCCTGCGGCGCCGACGCCGTGATGATGGGCTCGCCGCTGGCCCGGGCCGCCGAGGCCCCGGGGCGCGGCTGGCACTGGGGCTCGGAGGCCCACCACGGCCAGCTGCCCCGCGGCGAGCGGGTGCGGGTGGGCACGAGCGGCACCCTCGAGGAGATCCTGCTCGGTCCGTCGCGGGTCCCCGACGGCACGATGAACCTGTTCGGCGCGCTGCGCCGCGCGATGGCGACGACCGGCTACTCCGACCTCAAGGAGTTCCAGCGGGTCGAGGTGACCATCGCCCCGAACCGCCGGTGAGCGGGCGGGACAGAATGGGGTCATGAGCACCGGACGACTGGACCCCGCCGAACGCGCCCGCGCACTGGACCGGATGCAGGCCGGTGAGCTCGACGTCCTCGTGGTCGGGGGCGGGGTGACCGGGGCGGGCGCGGCCCTGGACTCCGCCACCCGCGGTCTGACGGTCGGCCTGCTCGAGCGCCGGGACTGGGCGGCCGGCACCTCCAGCCGCAGCAGCCGGCTGGCGCACGGCGGGCTGCGCTACCTCGAGCAGCTGGAGTTCGGGCTGGTGCACGAGGCGCTGACCGAGCGCGGCCTGCTGCTGGACAAGCTGGCCCCGCACCTGGCCCGCCCGGTGCCGTTCATCCTGCCGCTGACCCGGCGCGGCTGGGAGCGTCCGTACATCGGCGCCGGCGTGGCGCTGTACGACGTCTTGTCCCGGGTGTCCCGCAAGGGCGGCGCGCTGCCGGGCCACCGGCACCTGTCCAAACGGGCGACCGCGCGGCTGGCCCCCGGGCTCGACCCGGACAGCTACACCGGGGCGATCGCCTACTTCGACGCGCAGATCGACGACGCGCGGCACACGGTCGCCGTCGTGCGGACCGCGGTGGCCCACGGGGCCCTGGCGGCGTCCGGCGTCGAGGTCACCGGCTTCCTGCGCGACGGGGACCGCGTCGTGGGCGTGACGGCGCTGGACCGGGAGACCGGCCTGGAGCTCAGCGTGCACGCCCGGGTCGTGGCCGGGGCCACCGGGGTGTGGACCGACCAGACCCGGGCGCTGCTCGGCGAGGACGACGCCGCCGCCCAGGCGCACCCGGTCCGCCCCTCCAAGGGCGTCCACCTGGTCGTGCCCCGCGCGGCCATCGACCTGAGCACCGCGTTGATCGCCCGGACCCCGAGCAGCGTGCTGTTCCTGCTGCCCTGGGGCCAGACCTGGCTGATCGGCACCACGGACACCCCGTGGGAGGGCGACCTCGACGAGCCCTCGGCGACCGCCGCGGACGTCCAGTACCTGCTGGACCAGGCCAACCACTGGCTGGTCCGCCCGCTCACGCACGACGACGTCATCGGCGTCTACGCCGGGCTGCGGCCGCTGCTCGTGGCCGACCAGCACCTCGACCCGGAGGAGACCGCCAAGCTGTCCCGCGAGCACGCGGTCACCTCGGCGGCGCCCGGGCTGGTCCAGATCGCGGGCGGCAAGTACACGACGTACCGGGTGATGGCCAAGGACGTCATCGACGCGGCCGTCGCCCACCTGCCGTTCCCGGTCCCGCCGTCGCGCACCGAGTCGGTGCTGCTGGCCGGCGCTGAGGGGTTCGACGAGGCCTGGCAGGGCCGTGACTTCCTGGCTGCCGAGGCCGGGCTCACCGGGGCGGAGACCCGTCGCCTGCTGCACCGGTACGGGTCCGACGTCCGCGACGTGCTGGCCCTGGTCGACGCCGAGCCCGAGCTCGGCGAGCGGCTGCACCCCGACGCCCCCGTGCTGCGGGCGGAGGTCCGCTACGCCGCCACCCACGAGGGCGCCCTGCACCTGGACGACGTGCTGGTCCGGCGCACCCACCTGTCCCTCGTGACCAAGGACGCCGGCGACTCGGTCGCCCTGGACGCGGCCCGGATCCTGGCCCCGGTGCTCGGCTGGGACGACGACCGCATCGCCGCGGAGGTGGCCGCCTACCGGGCCGCCGTCCCGAGGGTTCCTCCAGCGCCGGTGGAGGCTGGGCCCTAGGCTCGTGGTATGACGGCGACGCTGCCGGTCGGGACGGCCGGCGTCACGACGCCCACGGTGCTGGACCCCACGGTGGCGCTCCGGCTCGCGGCCCAGGTGACCGCTGGCCCGAGCGCCTCGACCACCGAGTGCCGCTCGCCGTTCGACGGCGCCCTGGTGGGCCGGCTGCCGGTCTCCAGCGAGGCCGACGTCGACGTCGCGTTCGGCTCGGCCCGGGCCGCCCAGCGGGCCTGGGCGGACCGTCCGGTGGCCGCCCGCGGCCGGGTGCTGCTCACCTTCCACGACCTGCTGCTCGCCCGCAGGGACGAGGCGCTCGACCTCGTGCAGTGGGAGACCGGCAAGGCCCGCCGGCACGCGCTCGAGGAGGTCCTCGACGTCGCGATCAATGCGCGCTACTACGCGCGCAGCGCCGCCCGGCTGCTCGCCCCGCAGCGCCGCCGCGGGGCGCTGCCGCTGCTCACCCAGGTGACCCAGCAGCGCCACCCGCTGGGCGTGGTCGGGGTGATCGCCCCGTGGAACTACCCGCTGACCCTCGCGGTGAGCGACGCGATCCCCGCGCTCATGGCCGGCAACGGCATCGTGCTCAAGCCGGACTCGCAGACCGCGTTCATCGCGCTGTGGGCCCGCGAGCTGCTGGTGGAGGCCGGGCTGCCCGACTCCCTGTTCCAGATCGTCGTCGGTGACGGCCCGACGGTCGGCCCCGCCGTCGTCGACCGGGCCGACTACGTCTGCTTCACCGGGTCGACGGCGACCGGCCGCGACGTGGCCCGTCGCTGCGCGGACCGGCTGGTCGGTTGCAGCCTCGAGCTTGGCGGCAAGAACGCGATGATCGTCTGCGCGGACGCGAACCTCGCCCGCACGGTCGAGGGCGCGCTGCGCGCCTGCTTCTCCAACGCCGGCCAGCTGTGCATCTCGATCGAGCGGATGTACGTCGCCGACGAGGTCTACGACACCTTCGTCCCGGCGTTCGCCGACGCGGTCGGCCGGATGCGGCTGTCGGCCGCGCTGGACTACTCCGCCGACATGGGCTCGCTGGTGTCGCAGCGCCAGCTGGACGCCGTCCGCCGGCACATCGACGACGCCGTCGCCGGCGGTGCCACCGTGCTGGCCGGCGGGCGCCCCCGTCCCGACCTCGGGCGGTACTTCCACGAGCCGACCCTGCTCGAGGGGGTCACCCCGTCGATGGCGGTCTTCGAGGAGGAGACGTTCGGCCCGGTGGTGTCGCTGTACCGGTTCGGCTCCGAGGACGACGCGATCCGGCGGGCCAACGCCACGGAGTACGGGCTCAACGCCAGCGTCTGGACGAGGGACACCCGCCGCGGCCGGGCGCTGGCCGCGCGGATCAGGACCGGCACCGTCAACGTCAACGAGGGTTACGGACCGGCCTGGGGCAGCGTGGACGCGCCCATGGGCGGCATGGGGGACAGCGGGCTCGGGCGCCGGCACGGCGCCGAGGGGCTGCTGAAGTACACCGAGACCCAGACCGTCGCGGTGCAACGGCTGCAGGGGTTCGGCTCGCCCCGGCAGCTGTCCGACGAGCAGTGGGCCCGCGTACTCACCTTCTCGGTGGGTGCTCTGAAGAAGGTGGGATGGCGATGAGCGGCTACGACTACGACGTCTTGGTCATCGGCTCGGGGTTCGGCGGGTCGGTCAGCGCGCTGCGGCTGACCGAGAAGGGCTACCGGGTGGCGGTCCTCGAGGCCGGCCGACGGTTCGACGAGACGACCCTGCCGAAGACCTCGTGGCGGGCCCGGTCGTTCCTATGGGCACCGGCCCTCGGGCTGCGCGGGATCCAGCGCATCCATCTGCTGGGGCACGCGGTGGTCCTCGCCGGGGCGGGGGTCGGCGGCGGCTCGCTGGTCTACGCCAACACCCTCTACGTGCCGCCCAAGACGTTCTTCGCCGACCCGCAGTGGCGGGACATCACCGACTGGGAGGCCGAGCTCGCCCCCTACTACGACCAGGCCTCGCGCATGCTCGGCGTCGTCCGCAACCCCACCATGACCCCCGCGGACGTCGCCATGAAGGCGGTGGCCGACGAGATGGGGGTGGGGCACACCTTCGGGCTCACCCCGGTCGGGGTGTTCTTCGGGGACGGCCCAGGAGTCCCGGCCGCCGACCCGTTCTTCGGCGGCGCCGGCCCGAGCCGGGCCGGCTGCACCGAGTGCGGCGCGTGCATGACCGGCTGCCGGCACAACGCCAAGAACACGCTGCCCAAGAACTACCTCGGGCTGGCCGAGGCCGCGGGGACGACGGTGCTCCCTGACACCGCGGCCGTCCGGATCCGCCCGCTGACCGGCGGCGGGTTCGCCGTGGACACCCAGCGCCCCGGCGCCTGGGTCCGCCGCGAGCCGGCCACGCTGACCGCCGAGCAGGTGGTCGTGTCCGCCGGCGCGTACAACACCCAGCGGCTGCTTCACCGGATGCGCGACGACGGGCACCTGCCCGGGCTGTCGCCCACCCTGGGCCGGCTGTCCCGGACCAACTCCGAGTCGCTCGTGGGCGCCGTGGCCAAGGACACCAGCACTGACTACACCCGCGGGGTGGCGATCACGTCCTCGTTCTACCCCGAGCCGCACACCCACATCGAGCCGGTGCGCTACGGCAAGGGCAGCAACGCCATGGGGCTGCTCAACACGATCCTCACCGACGGCGGAGGCCCCCGGCCGCGGTGGGCGACCTGGCTAGGGGAGGCCGTCCGGCACCCCGGCGCGGTGGCGGCGTCGCTCAACGTCCGCCGCTGGTCGGAGCGGGCGGTCATCGCCCTGGTGATGCAGACGGTGGACAACTCGCTCACCGTGCGCTCGTCGCGCACCCGGCTGGGACGCTGGCGGCTGACCTCCGAGCAGGGCTACGGCGAGCCGAACCCCACCTGGATCCCGGTCGCCAACGACGCCGTCCGCCGGCTCGCCACGGTGGTGCGCGGCCGGGCCATGGGCAACCTCGGTGACCTGGTCAACCGGCCCATGACGGCGCACTTCATCGGTGGCTGCGCGATCGGCGCCACGGCGGACGACGGTGTCGTCGACGCCTACCACCGCGCCTACGGGCACCCGGGCCTGCACGTGGTCGACGGCTCGACCGTCTCGGCGAACCTCGGGGTCAACCCGTCGCTGACCATCACGGCGCAGGCCGAGCGAGCCATGGCGCTGTGGCCGAACAGGGGCGATGCCGACCTCCGACCGCCGCTCGGGTCCGGCTACCAGCCGGTCCCGGCCGTGCCGCCCCGCCACCCGGTGGTCCCGGCCACGGCGCCGGGAGGGCTGCGGCTGCCGGTCGTGGCGGTGCGGTCGGGCTCCTACGAGCCGACCGGGTGAGCCTTGGCCCACGCCTCGTAGCCCTCGACCGCGGTCGGCAGGGTCGGGAAGATCAGGTCTGAGCCGACCTGCTGGACCAGCCCGCCGCGGTCGAGCAGCACGAGCAGGTCCTGCTTGACCCGGGCCATGGCGAACACGATGCCGCGCTGCGCCAGGTGGCTGCGCAGGTCGATGAGCGCGTCCACGGCAGTGACGTCGACCTCGACGTTGGCCTCGGCGTTGAGCACGAACCAGCGCACCGGCCAGAGCTGCTCGTCGACCGCCGCCATGGCCCGCCGCTTGAAGTCCTCGGCGTTGGCGAAGAACAGCGGCGAGTCGTAGCGGTAGACGACCAGGCCGGCGACGGTCTGTGCCTGGGGGAAGTCGTCGATGTCGTGCATGCCGGCCAGCCCCGGCACCAGGCCCTGGACGGCGTCGTGCGGCCGCGCCACCCGGCGCAGCAGGTCGAGCACCGACAGCCCCACGGCGATGAGCACCCCGTAGAGGATGTCCAGCAGGAGCACACCGGCCAGCGCGCCCAGGGCGAGCAGGTACTCGCTGCGCCGGAACGACCACAGCCGGTGGAAGGCGGGCAGGTCGACCAGCCGGGTGGCCGCGTACACGACGATCCCGCCGAGGGCGGCCAGCGGGAACTGCGCGAGCACCGGCCGGAGGAACAGCAGCACCGCGACGACGCTGCCCAGGGCCACCAGCGAGTACAGCTGGGTCCGGCTGCCGACGGTTTGCCCGATCGCCGTCCGGCTGCCGCTGCTGCTCACCGGGAAGCCCTGGAAGACCCCGGCCCCGAGGTTCGCCGCGCTGAGGGCCAGCAGCTCCTGGTTCGCGTCGATGTCGTAGGCACCCTTGGCCGCGAACGCCCGCCCGGTCAGCACGTTGTCGGTGTAGCCCACGATCATCACGCCGAGCGCGGGCAGGAACAGCGCCTGCAGGTCCGACCAGCCGACGTCCGGCAGCGCGGGGTGCGGCAGCCCGCCGGGGATCCTGCCGACCACCGCGACGCCGTCCGCAGTCAGGTCGAGCAGCGACACTAGGGTGGTCGCGAGCAGGACGGCGAGCAGCGGACCGGGCGCCCTCGGCCAGTAGTGCTGGACCAGGAGCAGGAACGCCAGCACACCCAGGCCGACAGCCAAGGTCGGCCAGTGGACGTCGGACAGGTGGGTGAGGAACGAGCGCACCTCGGCGATCAACGTGTCGCCCTCGACCGGGACCCCGGTGAGCTTCTCCAGCTGGCTGATGATCATGATCACGGCGACGCCGGCCATGTACCCGATGAGCACCGGCCAGGACAGCAGGTCCGCGATGAACCCCACCCGCAGCGCCCAGGCGAGCAGGCAGAACAGGGCCACCAGCACGGCCAGCGCCGCGGCCAGTGCCGCGTAGCGTCCGCTGTCGCCGAGGGCCAGGGGGGCGATCGCAGTGGCGGTCATCAGCGCCGTGGTCGACTCGGGGCCGATCGACAGCTGCGTGGAGGAGCCGAGGAACGCGTACACCGCGAGCGGCACCATGATCGCCCACAGCCCCACCTCGGGGGGCAGTCCGGCGATCCCGGCGTAGGCCATCACCTGCGGCACCAGGTACGCGGCCACCGTGACCCCGGCCAGGACGTCCCCGCGCAGCCACCCCCGGCGGTAGTGCCGCAGGGTGGTCAAGCCGGGCAGCAGCCGCTGGACGAGGGTCGGCTCTCGGGCCTCGACGTCCACCCCGCCGATCATGCCGCAGCCGGACCGGCTACGTTCCCTCGTCCCGCCAGGAACGCCACAGCGCCGCGTACGCGCCGTCGGCGGCGACCAGCTCGTCGTGCGAGCCGTACTCGCTGATCCGGCCGTCCTCGACCACCGCCACCAGCTCGGCGTCGTGCGCGGTGTGCAGCCGGTGCGCGATGGCGATCACGGTGCGCCCCTCGAGCACCGCGGCGAGCGAGCGCTCGAGGTGCCGGGCGGCGCGGGGGTCGAGCAGCGAGGTCGCCTCGTCCAGCACGAGGGTGTGCGGGTCGGCGAGCACCAGCCGGGCCAGGGCCACCTGCTGGGCCTGCGGCGGGGTGAGCTTGAGCCCGCCCGCACCCACCTCGGTGTCCAGCCCCTCGGGCAGCGCGGTCGCCCACTCCCGGGCGTCCACCGCGGCCAGCGCCGCCAGCAGCTCGTCGTCGGTCGCCTCCGGGCCCGCCAGCCGCAGGTTGTCCCGCAGGGTGCCCACGAACACGTGGTGCTCCTGGGTCACCAGCGCCACGTGCCGGCGCACCGTCTCGGTGGCCAGGCCGGCGAGAGCGACCCCGCCCATCTCCACCGAGCCGGTCCGCGGCGGGTGGATCCCGGCCAGCAGCCGGCCCAGGGTGCTCTTGCCCGCCCCGGACGGCCCCACGATGGCCACCCGGCTGCCCGGCGCGACGTCGAGGTCCACACCGTGCAGCACGTCGCGGCCCTCGCGGTACGCGTAGCGCACGCCCCGGGCGGCCAGCTCGGCGGACGGCGGCTCGAGGGTGCCGTCGACGTCGCGCTGGGGGACCTCGCGGACGCCGAGCAGCCGGGCCAGCGACGCCTGCCCGACCTGCAGCTCGTCGTACCACATGAGGATCAGGTCGACCGGCTCGATGAGCATCTGGGTGTACAGCACCGCGGCGGTGACCTGGCCCAGGTTCACCTGACCGTCCAGGTACAGCCAGCCGCCGAGCGCCAGCACGGCGGCCAGCGGCAGCACGTACGCGGTCTCGACCGACGGGAACCAGATGGTGCGCAGCCACAGCGTGTAGCGCTCCCAGCCGATCCACCAGCGGATGCCGTCGTCGGTGCGCCGCACCCGGTCGGCGCCGAGCCGGTAGGCCTCCACGGTGCGCCCGGCGTCCACGGTCTCGGCGATCCGTGAGTTGACCTCCGCGTAGGCGGCCATCTCCTCGCGGTACGCGCTCGGCGCGCGGCGGAAGTACCAGCGGGTGGTCACCAGGATCGGCGGAACGGCCAGCAGCCAGGCCAGCGCGAGCTCCCACGAGGTGAGCGTCAGGGCCACGCCGATGAGCACGGCCGTGCCCAACGAGATGACGATCTCGGGGACCGCCCGGCGCACCGCGAAGGCCAGCCGGTCCACGTCGGTGGTGGCCCGGGTGACGAGGTCGCCGGTGCCGGCCCGCTCGACCACACCCGGCGGCAGTGCCACGGCGCGCTCCAGGAAGTCGGTGCGCAGGTCGGCCAGGACCGTCTCGCCGAAGACCGCCGCGCGCATCCTGGACCACCCGGTGAAGACGGTCTGGACGGTCAGCGCCACCACGAAGATCAGGGCGGCCTTGTTCACGTCCTGCACGGTGAGACCCGCGCCGAGGTCCTGGACCAGCCGGCCGAGGATCTGCGGGCCCACCACGCCGGCCACCGCCGCGACCGAGTTCAGCGCGACAACGGCGGCCAGGGTGCTCCGGTGCCGCCCACCCAGCTCCAGGACGTAGTGGCGGACCTGGGCGGCCCCGGACACCGGCAGGGTGGTGCCGGCCCGGCGGGTGGACTCCTCGGTCGAGACGGGGCGCTTCATCGCCGCGCCTCCGTCGACGGCGCGGTGGCGGCCGGCTCGGCGTCCTCGCGGACCACGACCGCGCGGTACAGAGCATGGGTGTGCATGAGCTCGGCGTGCGTGCCGGTCGCCACGACCTGGTCGTCCTCGATGAGGACGACCAGGTCGGCCTGGTCCAGCAGCAGCGGGCTTGAGGTCACCACGACCGTCGTCCGACCGGCCCGGGCCTGCTTGAGCAGCCTGCCGATGCGGGCCTCGGTGTGGGCGTCCACGGCGCTGGTCGGCTCGTCGAGCACCAGCACGCCCGGGTCGACGACGAGCGAGCGGGCCAACGCGATCCGCTGCCGCTGCCCTCCGGACAGCGACCGACCCCGCTCGGGCAGGTCGGTGGCCAGCCCGTCGGGCAGTCCCTCCACGATGTCCTGGGCGGCCGACCAGCTGATGGCCTCCTCGACGCTGACCCGGCCGGAGCGCGGCACGTCGAACAGGTCGGCCACCGGGCCGGTGAGCAGCACCGGGTCGGTGTCCTGGACGAGCACCCGGGTGCGGACCACCTCGGTGGTCAGCTCGACCAGCGGGACGCCGGCCAGCGAGACCAGCCCCTCGGCGTAGCCGCCCAGCCGGTCGGCCAGCCGGGACCCGGAGCCCGGGTCCACCGCGACGACCGCCGTGAGCCGGCCGGGCTCGGCCACGAAACCGCTCGCGTGGTCCACCAGGGGGCCGTGCCCGGGGTCGTCCGCCGGTCGGGTCGGCTCCGGCTGCTGGCGCTCGAGTGCGAGGAGGCTTACCACCCGGGTGGCCGCGACCCGGGCCGCCGTCCACTTGTGCGCGGTCTCGGTGACGGTCCGCAGCGGCATGACCAGGAACGCGGTGTAGCCGTAGAACGCGACCAGCTGGCCGACCTGCAGGTTGCCGGCCAGCGCGCTGCGCGCGCCCAGCCAGGTGACCAGGACGACGAAGACGCCGGGCAGCGCGACCTGTAGGGCGTCCAGCAGGGCGCGCACCTGCGAGGTGCGGATCCCGGCGGTGCGGACCGCGTCCGAGGCGGTGCGGAAGCGGTCCAAGAACAGCTCCTCGCCACCGATGCCCCGCAGCACCCGCAGGCCGGCCACCGTGTCGGCGGCCAGCTCGGTGGTCGCGCCGAACATGGCCCGCTGCTCCCGCTCGCGGCGCTCGAGCGGGCGGACCAGTGGCGCCACCACGAGCATGAGCAGCGGCACCCCGACGAGCACGACCAGGCCCAGGAACAGCGAGGTGTTGAGCAGCACCACACTGATGGCGAAGAACGCGACGATCGCGCCCACGAACCGGGCGATCACGTCGAAGGCGTTGCCGATCCGCTCGACGTCGTTGCCGGTGACGGCGACGACCTCACCCGTGGCGACCTGGCGGGGCAGGTCGGTGCCCAGCCGGGCGGCGTGCACGACGACGAGCTGCTGCACCCGCGACGCCGCGGTGAGCCAGTTCGCCACGGCGGCCCGGTGCCGGAACACCCCGGCGGCAGCCTGGACGACACCGAGCCCGAGCACCACGACGGCCCAGGTGACGAACCCGGTCCGGTCCTTGTCGGAGACCGCCTGGATGCCGGCCCCCAGGGCGGCCGGGACGGCCGCCTGGGCCAGCATCCACAAGATCCCCCACGCGATCCCGACGCCCAGCAGCCGCCACTGCCGACGGCCCAGCCAGCGCAGGAATCGACCCGCGCCCCCGAGGTCGGGGGTGCCGGGGTCGGCGAGTGGGAGATGCTTCACAAGATCTCCAAGGTACGACCCCAGGGCCCATGCGGGGAAACGAGTTTCACCCCCTGCCGGATACCCTGCGGGGGTGAACGAGCCACGGAATCCGGTCCCCGCCCCCGCCGACGACCCCCAGTTCGACACCGTGCTGGTGGTCGACTTCGGGGCCCAGTACGCCCAGCTGATCGCCCGGCGGGTCCGCGAGGCGCAGGTCTACAGCGAGGTAGTGCCCTCGACCATGACGGTGCCGGAGCTGCTGGCCCGCCGTCCCACGGCGGTGATCCTCTCCGGCGGCCCGTCCAGCGTGTACGCCGAGGGGGCGCCGCAGGTCGACGCCGCACTGTTCGACGCCGGGCTGCCGGTGTTCGGCATCTGCTACGGATTCCAGGCGATGGCCCAGGCGCTCGGCGGCACGGTCGAGCGGACCGGCCGGTCCGAGTTCGGGCGCACCCAGCTCACGGTCACCGACCCGGCGGTCCGGCTGTTCGCGGGGCTGCCCGAGCAGCTGTCGGTGTGGATGTCGCACGGCGACTGCGTCGCCGCGGCACCACCCGGGTTCACGGTCTGTGCGACGACGGCCGGCGCGCCAGTCGCGGCCTTCGAGGACGCCGGTCGCGGGCTGGCCGGCGTCCAGTTCCACCCCGAGGTTCTGCACACCGAGCAGGGCCAGCAGCTGCTCGAGCACTTCCTGTTCGACCTGGCCGGCTGCCGGCGCACCTGGACGACGGCGAACGTCATCGACGAGCAGGTGGCGGCGATCCGCGCCCAGGTCGGCGACCAGCGGGTGATCTGCGGGCTGTCCGGTGGCGTCGACTCCGCGGTGGCCGCGGCCCTCGTGCAGCGCGCCGTGGGCGACCGGCTCACCTGCGTGTTCGTCGACCACGGGCTGCTGCGTGAGGGGGAGCCCGAGCAGGTCGAGCGCGACTTCGTGGCGGCCACCGACGTCGCGCTGGTCGTGGTCGACGCCCGCAAGCGGTTCCTCGACGCGCTCGCCGGCGTCACCGAGCCCGAGCAGAAGCGCAAGATCATCGGCCGGGAGTTCATCCGGGTGTTCGAGCAGGCCGCGGCCGACATCGCGGCCGAGGCACAGGCCCACGGGGAGACCGTGAAGTACCTCGTGCAGGGCACCCTGTACCCGGACGTCGTCGAGTCCGGCGGCGGCACCGGGACGGCGAACATCAAGAGCCACCACAACGTGGGTGGGCTGCCCGAGGACCTGCAGTTCGACCTGGTCGAGCCGCTGCGCTGGCTGTTCAAGGACGAGGTGCGCGCGGTCGGGGAGCAGCTGGGCCTGCCCGCCGAGATCGTGTGGCGGCAGCCGTTCCCCGGCCCCGGCCTGGGCATCCGGATCATCGGCGAGGTGACCGGCGAGCGGCTGGACATCCTGCGGCAGGCGGACGCGATCGCCAGGGCCGAGCTCACCGCGGCCGGCCTGGACCGCTCGATCTGGCAGTGCCCCGTCGTGCTGCTGGCTGACGTCCGGTCGGTCGGCGTCCAGGGCGATGGGCGCACCTACGGGCACCCGATCGTGCTGCGTCCGGTCTCCTCTGAGGACGCCATGACCGCCGACTGGACCCGGGTGCCGTACGAGGTGCTCGAGACGATCTCGACACGGATCACCAACGAGGTGCGCGAGGTGAACCGGGTGGTCCTCGACGTCACCAGCAAGCCGCCGGGCACCATCGAGTGGGAGTAGGGCCGGCGTCGCCGGTCCGGTCAGGGGCGTCCATGACCCCAGAGCAGCGGCTCGCCGCCATCTTCACCGAGTTGGCGGACACCCTGGTCAGCGACTTCGACGTCGTCGACTTCCTCGACATGCGCGCCCGGCGCTGCGTGGAGCTGCTGGGCGTGGCCGCCACCGGGATCATGCTCACCGACGACTCGACGCTGCGGGTCATGGCGGCGTCCGACGAGACCGCGCGGCTGCTCGGCCTCCTCGACCTGCCGGCCCGCGACGGACCCTGCGTGGAGTGCCTTCGCAGCGGTGCCCGGGTGGTCGACACGCCGCTGTCCTCGGTCACGTCGGTGGGCCCCGCGCTGACCGAGCAGCTCGGGGTGCGGACATCGCCGTGCTCGACGCGCTCCCCATGCGGCTGCGTGAGCAGACCATCGGGGTGGTGGCGCTGCTGCGCACTGGTCGGGGCCCGGCGCCGGAGCCGGTCGCGCTGGCCGAGGCGATGGCCGGCGTCGCCACCATCGGGCTGATCCAGCAGCGGACGATCCACGAAGGCCGGCTGCTCACCGAGCAGCTGCGGGTGGCGCTGGACAGCCGGGTCGTCCTGGAGCAGGCCAAGGGTGCGCTGGCCGAGCGGGCCGGCCTCGATGTGGCGCAGGCCTTCGACCTCATGCGCGGCCACGCGCGGCGCCGCCGGCGGCTGCTGGCCGACGTGGCGCGCGATGTGCTGGCCGGGGCCCTCGGCCTGGGAGACCTGCGCGGGGCGTAGCCGGGGTACCCTTCGCCCACCAGTAGTCGTGCTGCCCCGGACCTCGGCGTCACGTCGTTTCAGCCGCGACCCGAGGAGCGACAGCCGTGAACACCACAATCGACCCCCGTCCGCCCGCAGGGGGACCGAGGGTTCCCGCGTCCCGGGTGTACGACCCGGACGGCGGCTACGACGGGCAGCTGCCCTTCCCCGCGCTTCCCTCGCCGGGGTTCTCGCGTGCCTGGCGGCTGCAGGTTGCGGTGACGCTGCTGCTCGTGGCCGGCCCGCTGGCCGCCGTCGTCCTGGGGGTCCGGCTGGCCTAGGGCCACGGGGTCGGCTGGCTGGACCTCGCCCTGATGGCCGGCTTCTACGTGTTCGCCGGGCTCGGAGTCAGCCTGGGCTACCACCGTGGGCTGACGCACCGGAGCTACACGGCGGTCCCGGGCCTTCGGGTCACGCTGGCCGTCGCCGGGGCGATGGCCTTCGAGGGGGACCCGATCGGCTGGGTGACCATCCACCGCCGCCACCAGGCGTACACCGACCGGCCGGGGGACCCGCACTCGCTCTACCGCTACGGCACCGGACCGGTCGGGCAGGTCCCGGGCTGCTCGACGCCCACGTCGGCTGGCTGTTCCGCAACGACCCGACTCCGCCCGAGCGGTGGGCGCCGGACCTGCTCGCTGAACCGGCCATCGTGCGGGTCGCGCGGTGGTTCCCGGCGCTGGCCGTCTTGTCCCTTGCGCTGCCGTGCGTCCTCGGCTGGGCGATCACCGGCACCCTCGCGGGTGGCCTGCTCGCGCCGCTGTGGGCGGGGCTGGTGCGCGTCGCGCTGTTCCAGCATGTGACGTGGAGCGTCAACTCGCCGTGTCACGTGCTGGGCGACCGGCCGTTCCGGACGAGGCCGTACGACCGTGCCACTAACCTGTGGCCGCTGGCCGTGCCGTCGTTCGGTGAGAGCTGGCACAACGCCCACCACGCCGACCCGACCTGCGCCCGGCACGGTGGCGACCCGCATCAGCTGGACATCTCCTCGGAGGTGCTGCGCGTGATCGAGCGGGTCGGATGAGTCAGCGACGTGCGCTGGCCGACCCCCGAACGGCTGGCCGCACAGCGACGCTGACGGCGGTCGCCTAGGCTGCCGGACATGCCTGCCGACGATCCCTTCGCGGACGTGCTCCGGGCGAACGCGGCCTACGCGGCCAGCTACCGCCTGGCCGGTCTCGAGGCCCGCGCCGCCAGGGGGCTGGGCGTGCTCACCTGCATGGACTCCCGACTCGACCCGCTCGGCATGCTCGGCCTGGAGCCCGGGGACGCGAAGATCCTGCGCAACGCCGGTGCGCGAGTGACCGAGGACGTGCTGCGCACGCTGGTCCTCGCGTCCCACCTGCTCGGCGTGGACCGGGTCATGGTCGTCGCACATACCAACTGTCGGATGGCCGGCGGCACCGAGGACGACGTGCACGCGGCGATCAGCGCAGCCGGGGGCCCGGACACCCGCAGCATCTCGTTCCTCACCACCGACGACCAGCAGGCCGCGCTGCGCTCCGACGTCCAGCGGGTGCGGTCCTGGCCCTACCTGGGGAACGTAGCCGTGGGCGGGTTCATCTACGACCTCGCCACCGGGCGGCTGCGCGAGGTCTGCTGAGCGCTACCGCCGCACCTCGAGGCGGTCGAGCAGCTCGGCCGTGGCCGCGGCCACCGCGTCGACCGCGCGGTCGAACGCCGCCGCGTTGTGCGCGGCCGGCGTGCGGAAGCCGCTGACCTTGCGCACGTACTGCAGCGCGGCGGCGCGGACGTCGGCCTCGGTGACCTGTTCGGTGTACGGCTCACGCAGGGTCTTGATGCTGCGGCACATGGACCGACGGTAGTCGCGGCTGCTCAGGTGAGCGAGACCTGCCCGGTGAAGGCTCGGCCGGAGCTGTCGATGCTCACGTTCGTTCTCATCTGGATCGCGCCCGAGGGGCCGCTCAGGGTGGCGCCGATCTGGTTGCCGTTGAGCGTGGTGACCTGTCCCGAGTAGACCGGTGCTCCGGCGCCGCTCAGGGTGACCGAGCCGGTCGACAGCGCCACGCCGCCGGAGGCCAACGCCTGCCCGCGGAGCACGATGCGCAGCTGCCCGGTCAGCCCGCTGCTCAGCTGCCCGTCGAGGACAACGGTCACCTGGGAGCCGCCGCCGTCGTCCCCGCCGCCCCCACCCACCCGAACCCCGCCGCTGATCAGGCCGCTTCCCTTGGGCACGGCGGTCGAGGCAGGTGCCGACGTCTGCCCCGAGCCGGCCGCGGCGGCCGCGCGTGACGAGGCGAGCAGCTGGGTGGGGGTCCCGGCCCGGGCCGCCCAGTGCGGGGCCAGCGGGCCGATGATCAGCCAGGCCCCGAAGGCGAGCGGTGAGGCGATCACCAGAGCGTGGGTGCCCAGCTGGCGCAGCGGCGTGGTGGACGCCTGGCCGATCCGGTACAGCGCGGCGATCACCACGGCCGCCACGCAGGCGAAGGTCAGCGCCAGCATCCAGGTGCGGCTCGCATCGGTGCCGGTGCCCATGCCGTGCAGCAGCGCCACCGGCCAGGCCGCATAGGTGGCCCAGTGGATCGTGCGCCAGCGGCTCAGCCCGATCCGGGTGCGCAGCAGGCTGGTGACCACGATGGCCAGCAGCAGGTCGAGCGCGACCGCGCCGAGCCCGAGCCACAGCGGCCGGTACGAGGAGGCGAAGGGAAGGAACGCATCCACCAGCCGGATCGGCGCGTACGGGTCGAGCACGGCGGCCGTGATGTGCGCGGCGAGCAGGCCGAGGGTGACCAGCGACAGGTTGCGGTGCAGGCCGGCCACGACGAACCGCTGCAGCCCGGGGACCGGGACGCGGGTGGTCCCCAGGATGCCCAGCAGCACCACGAGGGTGAGCACGACGAGCGCGACCACGCCGGTGCCCCGGTTGAGGTACCACAGGGCGCTGCCCGCGGCGGTGATCTGCGGAGCGGGCACGGTCAGGAGCCGCTGGAGCGGCCGGACGGCATCTGCGGCTGAGCCTGGTAGCCCGGGGGCGCCTGCGGGGCCGGCAGCGCCTGGTTGTCCTGATTGCTCAGCGAGCCGTCATTGGGGTTGGTCACGGTCGAGGTGGTGCTCGTGTTGGCGACGGGGGTGGTCGACGCCGAGCTGCCGGACACGGCCATGGCGACCACCCCGCTGCCGAGCGCGGCCGCGAGCCCGGCCCCGACGGTCAGCTTGGTGAGCCGGGAGAGCCCCTCGTCGCGCACCGACGCGTGTGCCGTCGCGCTGGCTGTCGCCCTGGTCGTCACGGTGCTCTCCTCCCACTGCGAAAGGTCCACCCTCGGGCCTGAACATGAAGGCCGAATGAGAGCCGGTTAGGACTTCGCTGAGACCCGCGCGGGGTCCCTCGCCGGGCCGATCAGGAGGCGATCAGGGCCAGCAGCGCGGGTGGCACCACGGCCGGTCCGCCCAGCACCGTGGTGGTCGCCGGCTTCGCCGACAGCAGCCAGCCCGACGTTGCCGCCGGCAGCGTCGACCCGGCCGTGAGCACGGTCGGCAGCCCGAGCGTCCCACCGGGCAGGGCGTCCACCAGGTTCGCGCCGAGGCCGTTGGCCAGCACCGCTGCGCTGGCGGTGTCGGCCTGCTCGGCGACGGCCACGGCCGTGGCGTACCGGTCCGCGCCGGCCAGCCGTACCGGCGACGGCAGCTGGGCCAGCACGGCCGCGGAGACCACGGCCGTCCCGCCGAGCACCTTCGTCGAGGTGATCGAGTACGTCTTCAACGCCGTCCGTACGGACGCTGGCAGGGCGGTCGACCCGGTCAGCAGGATCGGCTCGCCGGAAGCCGCCGCGGGACCGCCCGCAGCCAGCGCGTCGACCAGGTTGGCGTCGGCGCCGGAAGCGACCCAGGCCACCCCGTCGGAGACCGCTCCGGCCTTGGCCATCGCGGCGGTCACAGCGACGCTGGTCGCGTAGCGGTCCGCACCGGCCACTCGCACGACGGTGGTCACGCCGAGCGTCTTGGTCAGCTCGGTCGCGACGGCGGCCGAGAGCGATGCCGTCCCGCCGACCAGGTAGGCGGTCGTCGCGCTGCGGGCGGTGATGTCCGCGCGCACGGACGCCGGCAGCGTTGCGGACCCGCTGAGCAGCAACGGGGCGCCGAGCGCCTTCGCGAGCGGCGCGGCGACCAGGCCGTCGACCAGGTGGGCCTGCTCGCCGGGGGCGATGACGACGGTCTGGGACGTCGGCGCTGCCGTCCTGCCGATGGCGACGCTCGTCGCGTACCGGTCGGTGCCGTAGCTGCGGGTCAGGCCGCACCCGGTGAGGACGGTGGTGCCCGGCGTGCTCAGCTCGACCACGCCGCTGCGGGTGATCCCCGAGCTGGTGACGGTCATCCGGTACAGCCCCGGCGGGGCGGTCGCGCCGGCGGCGTCCAGACCGTTCCAGGTGACGGTGATCGGCCCCTTGGCGATGCCGGTGTAGGTGGCCAGCTGGGTGCCGCTGCACACGTCGGTGAGGGCGGCGTCCCAGATCTGCGACGTCCCCAGCGTGGTCGTGAAGGCGACCGCCGTGCCCGGCGCGACGGCGGGTGCTCCTGGCACCACGGGCGACACCGACGGCGGGACCGCGCCGTCGAAGATGGTGACCATCGACGGCAGCGGCAGGCAGGTCGCGTCGAGGTCCATGTTGCTGTAGACCCGCTGGCCCATCCAGATCGGGCCGCCGTTGAGCGACGGCGTGGAGCAGATGGACAGCGCGCCGGCGAACCCGGTCCCGGTGTAATCACCGGCCTTCCACATGGGGGCGCCGTCCTGCCAGTTGCCGGTGATCGTGGCCCAGCCGGTCCGATAGGAGTACCAGCCGGTCCTCAGCTTGGCGTCCTGGAAGCCCTTGGCGTACCCGGACAGCACGGCCTGGTTGTTCGCCGTGGCCGTCGTCGTGCCGGTCGGCCACGGCTGCAGCGAACGGGACTCGACATCGATCCAAACGAACGGCACCGACAGCCCGACGCCGGCCAGCGTCTGCAGGTCGTAGCGGGCCATCGCGTAGCCGGCGTTGAACAGCTGGCCGGCCAGGGTGGTCGAGGCGGCCGGCCCGCCGCTGCCGTAGGTCGTGATCTGCGCGGCGGTCGGATAGGCAGCCATCGCATAGGCGGCGCGGGGGATCTTGTTGGACAGGGCGAAGCGGACCTGGTCGGTGAGGCAGGGGTTGCGGGTGAACGGCAGGCCCGAGGTGAGGCCGATGATGAGGAACCCGGCGGTCGCCGGTGGCATCGGGTTGCCCAGGCCGTTCCCGGTGCCGACCGGGCACTGCGGCCAGGAGATGTCGTAGCCGTAGGCGGTCGGGGTGTCGGCCAGGGCGGCCGGAGCCGGGACGACCGTCAGGCCGGCGACCACAGCGAGGCCGAGCAGCAAGGACACCAGTGCGGCGCCGGTCCGATGGGGCAGGAGTCTCGTGAAAGCCACCGACCCACCGTACCGGGCGCCGCACCAATCGCCGCCTTTGCCGGTTATGCCCGACTAGGGGGACGGCGGCCCGTCTGCACCGCCGCCGCGGCGGGCCCGGCTCAGGCCGCCGGCCAGCCCGGCCAGGCCGAGGCCGATGAGGGCCAGCGGCGCCACCCAGCTGCCGTCGATGCGGACACTGGTCAGGTGGCCGACGAGGTAGGCGGCCGCCACGCCGACGAGCACCAGGCCGGCGACCAGGGACGTGACGTCCAGCTCATGACGCTGCATAGCGCACCTCCAGCTCTCCCACTCCGACGTTGAGGTCCAGCACCAGCGTGCCGCCGGCGGGCGGGCCGCTCGGGGCGGCCAGCGTCCGCTGGCTGCTGCGGCCGAACCCGCTGGCGACACTGCCGTCCGGCATCGTGAGGGTGCCGATCCCGACCGAGGCGCTGAGCTGGGTGCGGGCCGTCGGCGGCAGGATCACCGTGAGGGTGCCGGCTCCGAGCCCCGCCTTGACCGGCGTCCGGCCGGTCGGCGAGACGGCGCTGAGGTCGAGGGTGACGTCCCCCGCGCCCCACGAGTAGGGGCCGGCGAGGCTCGCGGCCGAGGCCGGGGCCCACACCGTGTTCCCGGTCTGCCCACTGGCGTACGTGGGCACCGCTGCCGCCGCCGCGGTGACGAGGGCGAGCAGGATGCCGGGGACGACCAGCCAGCGGGCCCGGCCCAGGACGCTGCCCACGACCAGCCCGAGGCCCACGATCGCCGTGAGCACCGCGAACAGCACGACCGCGGGCAGGCTGATCACGTCGGCCAGCGCGAGCGCCACCAGCACACCGGCGGTGAGCGCGGTCAGGCTCAGCGTGATCAGGCCGAGCGGTGAGGTCGGCCGTGGGGGCGTGGGCGTGGGCGCCGGCGGCGGCGGCGCGGAGGGCGGGGGTGCGTCGGGAGTCGCGGCGTAGGGGACGGTGGACCCGGCGGCGAACGCCGCCGGGTCGTAGGCCGACGGCTCGTAGGTCGGCGACGCGGGTATCGGGGGTGCCGGGACGGCGTCCGGACCGACCGGCCGGGGCCGCCGGGAGTACCAGACCGCGAAGCCGATCGCGGCGACGACGAGCAGCGGCCACGCGCCGGAGCCGAAGCCCCACCAGCCCAGCGCCTGGCTCGAGGCGATGAGCAGGACCGCGACGACGACGCCGAGGATCACCAGCGCCGCCGTCCCGCTGCGGTCGACGAACCGCTGCATCTCGCTGTGCTCGGCGCCCTCCTCCGGGATGAGCAGCCAGCCCACCAGGTAGAGCAGCAGGCCGGAGCCGCCGAAGATGGCCAGCACCACGAACAGCACCCGCAGGATCACCGGGTCGATGTCCAGGTAGGCACCAAGGCCCCCGGCGACGCCGGCGACCTTGCGGTCGGTCCGGCTGCGGCCCAGCGGCCGCACCGTCCCGGGCGGGCCGGATGGGTGCCGGTCGGGACCGGAGGCGTACGTCTGTGTCTTCTCGCTCATGCCACGATCGTGCGCCCGCGGACCGGCTCCGGGGATCCGGGCCGCACCCTGACCGGACCCTGACCGGACCCCTGGCGGCCTCCGGGACGCCACCGATGCCGCTGCGACCCCGGGTGCGCGACGATGGGCGGGTGAGCACCGGGACCGCGCCCCTGCGGACCATCCGCACGCTGTACCGCTCGGACCGCCATCGGGTGGTCGCGGGGGTCGCGCACGGTCTGGCCGAGCACCTCGGCGTGGCCCCGTGGCTGGTCATGGCCGCGTTCGTGGTCCTGACCTTCTCCGGTGGCGCGGGGGTGGTCGCCTACGGGGCGTTCTGGGCGCTGGTCCCGCTGCGCCCCGACGACCTGGACGGCGCCGACGGTGCGCAGGCCGCCGCGGCGGCCCCGGGGGAGCACCGCAGCGTCCCGCTGCTCGGGCTGGCCGCGCTGGCCATCGGGCTGGCCCTCCTCCTGCAGCAGCTCGGGCTGGCTCCCCCCGGCGGGTTCGCCGTCCCGATCGTCGTCCTGGGGCTCGGGGTGGCCGTGCTGTGGCGGGTCGCCGACGACGCCCAGCGCTCCCGCTGGCGGGCCACCGCCACCGCCGGCGGCGGGCGGGCCTGGCTGCGGGTGCTGCTGGGCCTCACCCTGGTCGTGACCGGGGCGGTCGCGGTGGTGGACACGGGAGGCGGCGCCCAGGTCGCCGTCCAGGCCGTGGCGGCGGCGCTGCTCGTGCTGGCCGGGGTGGCCCTGGTCGCGGGTCCGTGGGTGGCGCACATCGTGGGGGAGCTGCGCGACGAGCGGCGGGAGCGGATCCGCAGCCAGGAGCGTGCCGAGCTGGCCGCGCACGTGCACGACTCGGTGCTGCAGACGCTCACCCTGATCCAGCGCAACGCCGCCGACCCGCGGGCCGTCGTCCGGCTGGCCCGGACCGAGGAGCGCACCCTGCGACGCTGGCTGTACGCGCCCACGGGCGAGGACCCCACCACCCTGCGACCGGCGCTCGAGCGGTTCGCGGCGGAGGTCGAGGAGTCGCACGGGGTTCCGATCGAGGTGGTGGTCGTGGGCGACGCGCCGGTCGACGAGCGGCTCGGCGCCTGCCTGTCCGCGGCCAGGGAGGCCATGGTGAACGCGGCGAAGTACGCGGGCGAGGACGGCCCGGTGGCCGTCTATGCGGAGGTGGCGGACGGGCAGGTGGAGATCTTCGTGCGGGACCGCGGGCCGGGCTTCGACCTGGCGTCGGTGCCGTCCGACCGGCTCGGGGTGCGGCAGAGCGTCATCGGGCGGACCGAGCGGGCCGGTGGCCGGGCCGAGGTGCGCAGCTCGGCCGAGTCGGGCACCGAGGTCCGGCTGCGGGTGCCGGTGGCCGCACCGGACGGGAGCGCCGGATGAGCATCGAGCAGCCGCCCCGGGTGGTCATCGTCGACGACCACCGGATGTTCCGCACCGGGGTGCGGGCCGAGCTGGGGGATGCCGTTGAGGTGGTCGGCGAGGCCGCCGACGTGGAGCAGGCGGTGAACGTGGTGCTGGCCACCCGGCCGGACGTCGTGCTGCTCGACGTCCACCTGCCGGGGGGCAACGGGGCCGAGGTGATCCGCCGCTGTGCCCCCGAGCAGCCGGACACCCGGTTCCTCGCGCTGTCGGTCTCCGACGCCGCGGAGGACGTCATTGGCGTGATCCGGGCCGGTGCCCGCGGCTACGTCACCAAGTCGATCACCGGGCCGGAGCTGGCCGCCGCGGTCCGCCGGGTCGCCGACGGGGACGCCGTCTTCTCGCCGCGGCTGGCCGGGTTCGTGCTGGACGCGTTCTCGGGGGTGGCGGACGCCCCCGTCGTGGACGAGGAGCTGGACCGGCTCAGCCAGCGGGAGCGCGAGGTGCTGCGGCTGATTGCGCGCGGCTACGCCTACAAGGAGGTGGCCAAGGAGCTGTTCATCTCGGTGAAGACGGTCGAGACCCACGTCTCTGCGGTGCTGCGCAAGCTGCAGCTGTCCAACCGGCACGAGCTCACCCGGTGGGCCGCCGACCGCCGCCTCATCTAGGACTTGTCAGGGTGAGGACGACGGATCCGTCGTCCTCACCCTGACAAGTCGTCAGCTGGTGGCCGAGGGGACCGATTCGAGGGTGACCGTGGTGGTCAGCGTCTGGCCGCCCCGCACGTAGGTCACCTGCTGCTGGCTGCCCGGTGCGGACGACCGGACGGCGGCGACGAGGGCGTTGGCGTCCTCGATCGGACGGCCGCCGAACGAGGTGACGACGTCCCCGGCCTTGAGACCGGCCCGGGCGGCCGCGCTGCCCGCGATGACCGTGCCGATCTGCGCCCCGCCGTTGGGTGCGTCGCCGACGGTGACGCCGAGCTGCGGCTTGGTTGCCGTCCCGGTCTTGACCAGCTCGTCGGCGATCCGCTTGGCCTGGTCGATCGGGATCGAGAAGCCCAGCCCGATCGAGCCGGACTGGCTGCCGACGGTCGTGCCGAGGGTGGCGATCGCCGAGTTGATGCCCACGACCTGGCCGGCCAGGTTGGCCAGCGCGCCGCCGGAGTTGCCCGGGTTGATCGCCGCGTCCGTCTGGATCGCGTCGAAGGCGGCCCCGCCGCTCGTCGAGCTGGTGCCGGTGCTCACCGGACGGTTCAGCGCGCTGACGATGCCGGAGGTGACGGTGCCGGACAGGCCGAGCGGCGACCCGATGGCCACGACCGACTCGCCGACCACCAGGTTGGCCGAGCTGCCCAGCGTCGCGGGCTTGGCGCCGGTCACGTTCTCGGCCTGGATGACCGCGAGGTCGGACGACGGGTCACGGCCGATGATCTTGGCGGGCACGGACTTGCCGTCGCTGAAGGTGACCGTGAGGGTGCCACCGCCGACGGCGCCCTCGACCACGTGGTTGTTGGTGAGGATCTTGCCGTCGGTGGTGAGGATCACCCCGGACCCCTCACCGCCGCTGGTCGAGTTGCGGAACTGGATCGACACGACGCTCGGGCCGACCGTGGCGGCCACCTCCGCGACCGATCCGGTGGGCAGCTGGACCGTGGTCGTCCTACCCGAGGTGGTACCCGTCGTCACCGTCGTCGTGCCGGTCTGCTCGGCCCGGTTGGCCCCGATGACGCCACCGATGCCGCCGCCCAGCAGGCCGGCGACCAGCGCGGTGGACGCCACCAGCGCCGCCGTGCGGCCCCGCCGGCTGCGGGGCGCCGAGCCCGGCTCGGCCGGGGCTGCCTCCGGCAGCGGCGTGCCGAAGACGATCGTGTCCGTGGGACCCGGAGGCGACGGAGGGGACGGAGGGGACGCCGGCGGGCCCCAAAGGTCGGTCAGTGTCGCTGCTGGCGCTGCGGCTGCCGGCTGCTCGGCCACGGGAGGCTGCGTCGCGGGCTGCTCGGCCGCCGGGGGAAGGGCGGCCGAGGGGGTCGCGGGAGGAACCGGGCCGGCGAACACCGGGACGGTGTCCTGGGCCGCTGGCTGCTCGGGTGCCTTCCAGGGCGAGTTCTCGGTCATGCACCCAAGGGTGCCGGGTGCGTCTGAGAGCACGCTGAGAGAGCCACCAGAGGGCCCTAAGAAGCGCTGGACGACGTCGAGGGGGCGGCCACGCCGGAGCCCGGCAGCTGGACCACCAGCTCAGCGCCGCCGCTGGCGCAACGCCCGGCGGCCACGGTCCCACCGTGCCGCTGCACGGTCTGCGCCACGATGGACAGCCCCAGGCCCGAGCCGGGCATGGACCGAGCGGCATCCGAGCGGTAGAACCGGTCGAAGACGTGCGGCAGGTCGGCGTCGCTGATCCCGGGGCCCTGGTCGGTCACGATGAGCCGGCCGTCGGACAGCGCCACGGTCACCGTGCCGCCCGCCGGGCTCCACTTGGCCGCGTTGTCCAGCAGGTTGGTCACGGCCCGCTCCAGCGCGGTGCTGTCACCCACGACGGCCCAGCTGTCGGCCGCCACGTCGAACACGACCCCGGGCGCCCGCCGTCGGACCCGGGCGACCGACCGGTCCACCACCTCGGCCAGGTCGACCTGCTCCACCCGGGTGGCGGGCGGGGCGTCGCGGGACAGCTCGACCAGGTCGCCCACCAGGGCGCCGAGCTCCTCGACCTGGGCCCGGACGTCGGAGAGCAGCGCGGCGCGCTCCCCGGGCTCGAGGCCGACAGCCACGCCGGGCCGCTCGCTTTGGGCCAGCAGGTCGAGGTTGGTCCGCAGGCTGGTCAGCGGGGTGCGCAGCTCGTGTCCGGCGTCGGCCACCAGCCGGCGCTGCCGGGTGCGGGAGGCCTCCAGCGCGGCCAGCATCGCGTTGAACGACGTCGTCAGCCGGGCCAGCTCGTCGTCCCCGCTCACCGGGATCGGGGTCAGCTGCTCGGTGGCCGCGATGTGCTCGGTGGCGGCGGTGAGGTCCTCGACCGGCCGCAGCGAGGCGCGGGCCACCAGCAGCCCCACCACCGCGGCCAGGCCGACCCCGAGCACGCCGACGATGAGCAGCACCAGCCCGAGGGTGCTCAGGGTGGAATCCAGGGTGGCCGTCGACTGGGCCAGGACCAGTGCCAGCCCGGGGCGGACGGCGACGGCGACCACCCGGAACGACTCGCCGGTGCCCCGGGCCCCGCGTACCGACGTGGCCGAGCGGCCCTGCGCGACCGCGAGCTCCGCGTCGGCCAGCGGGGGCGCCAGCCCGCCCGCGGCGACGAAGGCGGTGCCGTTGGCCTCGAGCAGCGCGATCCGCACGTCGCCGGCCTCCAGCGCCGCCGACGGGACCTGCACCAGCCGGGTGGGGTCGGCCAGCGGGGAGTTGATCGCCGCCTGGGCCTGACCGAGCAGCGACTGGTCGAGCGCCGCGAACAGCTGGCTGCGCACGGTGAAGAAGGCGGCCACGGACGTCGCCGCCACCGTGAGTCCCACCGCGACAGCGACGAGGAGCGCGATCCGGGTCCGCAGCCGCAGCGTCCGGCGCAGCCGGCTCACGGAGGTGACTGGCGCAGCACGTAGCCGACGCCACGCACCGTGTGCACCAGGCGCGGCTCGCCGCCCTCCTCGGTCTTGCGGCGCAGGTACCCGACATAGACCTCGAGCGAGTTCGCGGTCGTCGGGAAGTCGTAGCCCCACACCTCCTCGAGCAGCTGCTCGCGGGTCAGCACCCGGCGGGGGTGCAGCAGCAGCATCTCGAGCAGCGCGAACTCGGTGCGGGTCAGGTGGATGGCCCGCTCACCACGGGTCACCTCGCGGGTGGCCCGGTCCAGCGCCAGGTCGGCGAAGCGCAGCGACTCGTCCGCGGAGCCGGCGTCCGGGGCGCGCCGCAGCAGCGCCCGCAGCCGGGCCAGCAGCTCCTCGAGCGCGAACGGCTTGGGCAGGTAGTCGTCCGCTCCGGCGTCCAGGCCGGCGACCCGGTCGGAGACCTCGTCCCGCGCGGTGAGCATGAGCACCGGCAGGTCGATCCCTGCTGCGCGCATCCGCCGGCAGGTCTCCAGGCCGTCCATCCGGGGCATCATGACGTCGAGGACGACGACGTCGGGACGCTCCCGGTCCAGGGCGGCCAGCCCGTCCACGCCGTCCGCGGCCAGGGCCACCTGGTAGCCGTTGAACGCGAGCGAGCGGCGCAGCGACTCGCGCACCGACGGGTCGTCCTCGACCACGAGCACCTTCACGCCGATCATCCTGCCCTGACCACCTGAAACTCACCTGAGAGCGGCGCCGGATCGGCTGCCCCGTAGGCTCCCGGACATGTCCTGGGTCGAGAAGGTCCTGCTCATCTTGCACTTCGTCGGACTGGCCAGCCTGCTCGGCGGCTTCCTCGTGCAGATGTCCGCCACCACCCGGGTGGTCAACCCGGCGATGCTCCACGGGGCGCTCACGCAGCTGGTGACCGGCATCGCCCTGGTCGGCGTCCTGCAGGCCGAGAACGACCCGGCGAACCCGGTGAACAACACCAAGGTGGCCGTGAAGCTGCTCGTGCTCCTGGCGATCCTGGGGCTGATCGTGGCCAACCGGAAGAAGGAGTCGGTGAGCACCGGGGTGTGGGGCGCCATCGGCGGCCTCACCCTCGTCAACATCGGGGTCGCGGTCCTGTGGACCTGACCTCGGCGGCCGCTCGGCTGCGGGCTAGAACGGCACCCGGGTCTGCAGCAGTCCGGTTCCTTTCCCGCGGCCGCTGACCAGCCGGCAGAATTCGACGGCGTCGAGCTCCACGGACTCCCCGCCGCCGGCCCACCTCCAGCGGCCTCCCGCCGGGCCGGTGAGCGTGAGGGTGCACGGCTGCCCGTGCCGGGCCGCCCACTCGGCGGCGACGTCCGCGACGATGCGCCCTTCGTGGTCGGCGTCCAGCGTCATCTCCAGCCCGGTCGCGGTGGCGATGTCCGACCGGTGCATCCAGGTGTCCTTGGTGAGGATGACGTCGACCAGGTAGCCCAGCCGCCAGGTCTCGGTGACCGGCCCGAGTCGTCGACCGGCTGGTTGCGCAGCGGCAGCCGGCGCAGCAGCGCGGGGGTCCGGGCCCGGCCGGCAGCGGCCTTCGGGCCGACCACGGCCAGCTGCCGGACCAGCTCCTGCGGGGAGCGCTGGCGGTGCTTGTCGACCTGCAGCGCGGTCAGCGCGTCGAGGAACATGCCGCCGGCCCGGCGCGCGGCCACCGGCTGGCGCACCTGCTCGACCGCCGTGGCGGACGAACTCCGTCATCCCCAGGACGTGGCAGACCATCGCGTGGACGTCCCAGCCCGGGCAGGCGGTCGGCGCGGCCCACTGCTGCGGGGCCAGCGTCCGCAGCTGTGCTGTGAACCGGCCGTACTCGGTGGCGGCCAGCCGCATCGCCGTGCCTCGGCCGAGCCCGGGCTGCCGGTCGGTGGGCGGCCGCTGCACGGCGCCGGGGACGCCGCTCACTGGGCCACCAGGTCGGCGTGCTCGGGCAGCGGCTGGCCGGCGACACCTGACGCACCGATCCGCTGCTCGAAGACGTCGGCCATGGCGCGCAGCAGCGCGGCGCCGTCCCCGTCTGTAGGAGGAGCCGTGCATGATCGCCAGCGTCCTCGGCTGGAGGTCGGCGAGCCGCCGGTAGGTTTCCGGGATCGCCGGGCCGAGTGAGGTCTGGTGGAACTGGTCCTCGGCTCCTCGGCGGCCACCGCCGCGTCGAGCAGGTCGGCGTCCGTGACGGCCGGGCCGTCCCCGACCTGGGTGAGCGGATCGTCGCAGAACAGCGTTGCGGTCTCCTGCTCGTAGAAGACGTGCGACTCCCAGTTGTGCGGGACGTGCGGCGTCGCGACCTCGAGCACCCGGCGGCCGAGGGTGGCACCGCCGAGGGGCAGCACCTCACCGTCCTCCAGGGGGGCGGCGGCCGGCTCAGGTGGTCGTTGAGCGACAGCATGCAGCCGAGGGCGCCGTGCGCCACCTGCGCGTGCGGAGCCACCCGGAGGAAGTCGTTGACCGAGCCGCACTCGTCGGCCTCCAGGTGGGCGAACGCGATCCAGCGGAGCCGCTCGACGGGCAGCACCCGGTCGACCGCCTCGCGCACGGCGGGGAACAGGGCCCGCATCCCGGTGTGGTACAGCAGCGGCTCGTCGGCCTCGATCAGGAACTGGTTGAAGGTGAACCCGCCAGGAGCGATCTCCGGGATGCAGGTGGAAACGCGGTAGACGTGGTCGGCGATCTGGTCAACGTTGGTCTGCACGGCTCGCCCTCCCTCGGGCTGCGGTGGAACGGGGTTCGGAGTAGTACCGGGCGAACATGGCGACCAGGTCGGGCAGTGCCTGGACGAACCGCCCGGTGTCGAAACTCTCGTCGGGGGCGTTGGACGGCTGCTGGCTGGTCACCCCGGAGCTGAGGACCGTCCAGTCCCGCGTGACCTGCTCGGGCGGGACGTCGCGCCGGACCAGCCCCCGGTGCTGGAGGTCGGCGAACCGCTGGGTGGTCAGCCCCAGCAGCTCCACCGCTGGCCGGTAGGCCTCGGGCGATGGGGCGAAGCCGGGGACGGGCCGCCAGAACAGCAGCTGCGAGTAGGCGGGGTGCTCCACCGACCACCGGACGAAGACCCCGGCCGCCCCGAGCAGGAACGCGTCGAAGGTGGTCAGCTTCTCGAGGTCGGTGCGGTCCGCGTCCTGGATCACGTCGAGCAGGGACTGGGCGCCCCGGGCGAACAGCGCGTCGTAGACGGCGTGCTTGGACGGGAAGTACACGTACAGGGAAGGCGGGCGGATGCCCATGCGCCGGGCGATCTCGCCCAGCGACAGTCCGGCGGCTCCCTGCTCGGCCATGATCGCCGCGGCCACGTCCAGGACTTCCTCGATGGTCTCCTGGCGGCGACGCTGCCGGCGGTCGATCGGTGCGGTGGTCACCCGCTAGCGAAGCTTGGTTGACGGGTTCTTGACGTTGATCTTGAGTTTTCGGGCGGCGTTTCGGAGTCCGGATCGACGGATGTAGTCCGTTACCTGCGCGTCGATCGTGGCCAGGGACTGTCGCAGGGGTGGTGGTGCCGGTG
>DATCDE010000244.1 GCA_036510875.1 Actinomycetes bacterium | reverse complement strand
TTGCTTTGGAGGCCTGCGTCCGTGCCCGCAACGAGGGCCGCGCGGTGGAGAAGGAGGCGCGTGCCGTGCTCGCCGAGGCCGCCCGCCACAGTCCGGCCCTTGCCATCGCGATGGAGACGTGGAAGGAAGTCACCTTCGACTTCGACGTCGTCGACAAGCTCGCCACGAAGTAGCCGAGACGCAGAGAATCCGGAGCCACGCACATGTCGATCCAGGACTTCCCCTCCCGGTTGGACGATCCCGCCGCACGCAAACTCGGGACGTTCTCCTACCTGCCACCCCTGACCGCAGAGCAGATCCAGCGCCAGGTCGAGCACATGCTCGCGAAGGGATGGGCCTGCGCGATCGAGCACGTCGAGCCCGCCCGAGCGACGGGCACCTACTGGTACATGTGGAAGCTGCCGATGTTCGGCGAGGACGACGCACAAGCGATCATGGCGGAGGTGGGCGAGTGCCGAGAAGCCCATCCTGGCGACCACATTCGGCTGATCGGCTACGACGCTCGTCGGCAGAGCCAGGGGCTGGCCATCGTGGTGCACCGCGGGGAGCTCGACTGACGACATGACCGGAGTCGTTGCCCGCGCGCGAGGGTCAGGTTCGGTGAGGGGGCGCGCGGCGACTGTGGGGCGCTGGTCCACATCCACCCTCCACATCCACATCCACCCTCCACATCGACGCGGTCCACACCAAGCGGCTCGGTCGGCATCGGCACCCGCCACGCCGGCACAGATGTGCGCATCCTCATCCACGACCTGCACGTCACCGTCATCGCCACCCAAACCGGCGAGATCCTGCGCGACCTGGTCCTCGACCCCACCCGCGACTACCAGCCCCGCGGCGTCAAACCCGGACCACCCAAGGGCAGCCCCCAACGCGGCGGCAGAAGACCCCAGACATCAACGACGTCCCGGGACACCCGTTAACGAGGTCCCGGGCCTTCACAGGGGAGCCGGCGAGGGGAATCGAACCCCTAACCTCCCGATTACAAGTCGGGTGCGCTGCCAATTGCGCCACGCCGGCGGAACAGGGGGACTGTAGCCGGGACGAGCCCAGGGACGACAACCTGTCATCTCCCCCCCGGGTCTGGGGCGACACCGGCCGGCTTGCGGCTCAGGCGGTGACCAGCCCCGCCTCGTCGAGTGCCGCCTCGGTCGTCACCCGGCCGAGCTCGATCATCTCGGCGCCCCGGTGGAAGTCGATGCTGCGGCAGGCGTCCCTGGAGATCGTGACGTGGACGTCGGGTGGGTAGCTGGCGAGCTGGTAGCGGGCGATCACGGCCTGCATCGCCTCGAGCGACAGGGTCATCACGTCGAATCCTCGGAGTCCGGGCGGGAGCGCCTCGCCCTGCGCGTCCTCCGCTGACTCACCGCCGGACCCCGGCTCGGGCTCGGCACCCAGCCGCCCCACCACCGAGCGCAGCAGCTCGTTCTCCAGCAGCGTCGAGGTGCCCCGGCGGATCCTGGCCGCCCACGCATCCATCAGCCCGTCCTCGGCCGCGGGTGCCACGGCGGCGTGCGGGTTGCGCTCACCGGTCAAGGAGACCGCCACCGTGAGGTCGCAGGGGATGGCGGCGATCGGCGTGACCGGCATCGGATCCATCAGACCGCCGTCCACCAGGACCCGGCCGTCGACCACGACCGGGCTGAACATCCCAGGGATAGCGATCGACGCGCGAACCGCGACGTCCAGCGGCCCGCGCTGGAACCACACGGGCCTTCGCGCGAACAGGTCGGTGGCGACGGCGGTGTACGGGATCGGGAGGCTCTCGATCGCCACGCCGTCGAGCAGCTCGTTCACGCGCGCGAGCACCCGGTCGGCGCGCAACGCCCCGCCGCTGCCGCGCGAGACGTTGAGCATCCGCACCACCTGCATCTGGGTCAGCGTCACCACCCAGTCGGCGTAGTCCCCGAGCCGACCCGCCGCATGCAGACCGCCCACCAGCGCCCCCATGGACGCCGCTGCGATGCCGACGACCTCGAAGCCGCGCTCCTGGAGCACCTGAAGTACCCCGATGTGGGCGTAGCCGCGGGCCCCGCCCGCCCCCAAGGACAGCGCCACCCGCCGCGGACGCTCCACGGGCGGATGCTAGTGACCACCGGCGGGGCCGTGGGACGTACTTCCCTGGCGACGCACCCGCCGGCGGGCAACGCTGGAGGCAGTGAACGGATCGGGCGGCCGACCCGGCCAGCAGAGGCGGCCGCACGGGGCTGGAGGAGCAATGGCGACGACCACGGGCACCCTGGACACCAGCACCTACCCGAAGCCGGCAGACTCGCTGGCGCGGTTGTTCTACGACCGGGTGGCCGCCACGCCCAGGGCCGAGGCGTTCCGGTTCCCCACCAGCACCGGCTGGACGTCGGTCAGCTGGGCGCAGGCCGCGGAGCGGGTCCAGACCCTGGCGGCCGGCCTGCTGGCTCTGGGGATCCAGCCGGAGGAGCGGGTCGCCATCGCCTCCGGCACCCGGATCGAGTGGCTGTACGCGGACCTGGCGGTCATGTGCGCCGGCGCCGCCACGACCGCCGTCTACCCCACCACCGGCGGTGAGGACGTCGCGTACATCCTGGCCGACAGCGGTTCGCGCATCATCTTCGCCGAGGACGACGACCAGATCGCCAAGCTGCGCGCCCAGCGCGACCACTTGCCCGAGGTGATCCGGGTGGTCACCTTCGACGGCCGGGCGGACGGGGAGTGGGTCATCAGCCTGGCCGACCTGGAGACCCTGGGCGCCAAGCAGCTGACCGACCACCCCACGTCGGTCGACGACGCCGTGGCCGCCGTCCGGCCCGAGCACCTGGCCACCTTGATCTACACCTCCGGCACCACCGGCCGGCCCAAGGGCGTCGAGCTGCCGCACCGGTGCTGGACGTACCTGGGCGCCGGGGCCGAGGCCATCAAGATCCTGCGCCGGGACGACCTGCAGTACCTGTGGCTGCCGCTGTCGCACTCGTTCGGCAAGATGCTCGCCGCCGTCCAGCTGCAGATCGGCTTCCCCACCGCCGTCGACGGCCGCATCGACAAGATCGTCGACAACGTGGCAGTCATCCAGCCGACCTTCATGGCGGGCCCACCGCGGATCTACGAGAAGGTGCACGCCAAGGTCGTGCAGACGATCCAGGAAGAAGGCGGGATCAAGCTCAAGCTGTTCACCTGGGGGTTCGGGGTGGGCGACCGGGTGGCCCGGGACCGGCTGGCGGGCCGCTCGTCGAGCCTCGCCACGAAGGCCCAGTTCGCGCTGGCCGACCGACTGGTGCTGTCGAAGGTCCGCGACCGGCTGGGCGGGCGGATCCGCTTCATGGTCTCCGGCAGTGCCGCCCTCTCGGCGGACATCGCCGCCTGGTTCCTCGCGGCCGGGCTGGTGGTCATCGAGGGGTACGCGCTGACCGAGACCGGCGGTGGGGCCTGCATCGGTGACCCCGAGCGCCCGAAGGTCGGGTTCACCGGCCCGCCGCTGGTCGGCTCCGAGCTCAAGATCGCGGACGACGGGGAGGTGCTGATCCGCGGCCCCCTGGTGATGCGCGGCTACCACAACCTGCCCGAGGAGACCGCCCAGGTGCTGTCGGCCGACGGGTGGTTCGCCACCGGTGACGTCGGCGAGCTGGACGCGGCGGGCCGGCTGCGGGTCACCGACCGGAAGAAGGACCTGATCAAGACCTCCGGTGGGAAGTACATCGCGCCGCAGTCCATCGAGGTCACGTTCAAGGCGGTCTGTCCGCTGGCCAGCCAGATGATCGTGCACGCCGAGCAGCGCAGCTACGCGACCGCCCTGATCGCGCTGGACCCCGACGCGCTGGCCCAGTGGGGTGCGGCGCACGGCCGGACGGCCAGCGACTACCCCACCTTGGCGGCGGACCCGGCGGTCCACGACTACGTGCAGACTTGCGTCGAGGAGCTCAACGGCCGGCTCAACCGCTGGGAGACCATCAAGGGCTTTCGGATCCTCGACCACGACCTGTCGGTCGAGGACGACGAGCTGACGCCCAGCATGAAGGTCAAGCGGCGGACCATGGAGGTGAAGTACCGGTCGCTGTTCGACTCCATGTACGGCGCTCGGCCGCCGAGTTGATCCCGGTTGGTCCCGGTGACCCGGTCGACCGCGGTCAGGCGCCTCGCCGCAGCCGCGCGGTCGAGCCGCGGACGACCAGCTCGGGCCGGAACACGTACTCGCGCCCGGTCAGCCGCACACCCGAGATCTGGTCGAGCAGTGCGGTGACGGCGGCCGCCCCCATGGCAGGTGCCGGCGGGCGGACCACGGTCAGCGGTGGGTCCACGAACGCGGTGACGGCACTGTCGTCGTAGCCCACGACCGAGAAGTCCTCAGGCACCGACAGCCCCCTGCAGCGTGCCGCGCGCACCGCCCCGAGCGCGACCAGGTCGGAGCCGCACAGGAGGGCGGTCGCCCCCCGGTCCAGCAGGCGGTCGGCGGCCTGCTGGCCGGCCGCGACCGACAGCGCCGAGTGCTCGACCAGCGCCGTCGCGGGGTCCGGCGCCGCCCCCAGCCGGGCGGACACCGCCCGGGTGAAGCCGAGCGCTTGGCCACGGGCCTGCAGCAGCCGTCGCGGCCCGACCACCAGGCCGAGCGTCGTGTGCCCCAGCGCGGCCAGGTGCTGCACCGCCATGTCCATGGCCAGCTCGTCGTCGGTGGACAGAAACGTCGCGTCCAGGTCGGGCAGGAAGCCGTTGACCAGGACCAGCGGCAGCCCGCGCCCGGCCAGCTGCCGGTAGCGCCCGTGGTCGGCCGTCGAGTCGGCGTGGCGACCGGCGACGAAGACCAGCCCGGTGACCCCGCGGTCGAGCAGCACGTCGACGAAGTCGTCCTCGGTGGCCCCGCCCGGTGTCGGGGTGCACAGCACCAACGTGTACCCGTGCTGGGCCAGACCGTCGTCGACCGCCCGGGCGAACGCGATCGGCTTGGTCAGCCCGGGGACGATCAGGGCGACCAGCCGGGACCCCCGCGCCCGTCCGGGACTCGTGCCCTGCGGCCCCGCTGCCCGCTCCGCCATGTCCGTCTCCAGCCCGCCCGCACGAGGTCCAGTCTGACAACGTTGTCAGAGCGAGCATGGACGACGTTCTCCCTCTCGTCAATGGCTGTCCCGACTAGGGTCGGCTCCGACATGACATCGTTATCTGGCTCGGACGACGGCCCAGCGCAGCCGCGGGCCACCATGCGCGACGTTGCGGCCCTGGCCGGGGTCAGCCTCAAGACCGTGTCCCGGGTCGTCAACGGCGAGCCGGGGGTGACCGAGCCGCTGGCCCGCAAGGTGCGGGCCGCAGCCGAGCGGCTGCAGTACCGGCCCAACCTCGGGGCCAGCAGCCTGCGCCGTTCCGGCGGGCGGACGGCGAC
The DNA here is from genome assembly GCA_036510875.1 of Actinomycetes bacterium. NCBI lineage: Bacteria > Bacillati > Actinomycetota > Actinomycetes > Actinomycetes bacterium. Next base: position 13,074 of record DATCDE010000244.1, on the reverse strand, counting down.
CATCGGCCTGCTGCTGCCGGACGTCGCCAACCCGTTCTCCTCGGCGCTGCACCGAGCCGTCGAGGATGTCGCCGTCGCGCGGGGCGTCGCCGTGCTGGCCGCCAGCCTGGACGAGGACCCCGACCGCGAGGTCCGGCTGGCCGGCGCGTTCGCCACCCGGCGGGTGGACGGGCTGATCGTCGTCCCGGCCAGCCACGACCACGGCTACCTGCGCGCGGAGCAGCGGGCCGGCACGGCGCTGGTCTTCGTGGACCGGCCCCCGGTGCTGCTGGACGCCGACGCCGTGCTCGCCGACGGGCGGGCCGGCGCGGCGAACGGGGTCCGCCACCTGGTCGGGCACGGGCACCGGCGGATCGGCTTCCTGGGCGACCTGGCCACGATCACGACCGCCCAGGACCGGCTGCAGGGCTACCGCGACGCCCTGGCCGCCGCGGGCCTGGCCGACCGGCCGGACCTCGTGCGCTCCGACCTGCGCACCGTCGAGCAGGCGGAGTCCGCGGCGCTGGCGCTGCTGGGCCGCAGACACCCGCCGACCGCGCTGTTCGCCGGGCAGAACCTGGTGACGATCGGCGCGATCCGGGCGCTGCGCCGGCTCGGCCGGCAGCACGAGGTCGCCCTGGTCGGCTTCGACGACTTCCCGCTGGCCGACCTGCTCGAGCCGGCGGTGACCGTCGTCGCGCAGGACCCGGCGGCCATGGGCACCCTGGCTGCGCGGCTGCTGTTCGCCCGCATCGACGGCGACACCGACCCGACCACCACCCGGGTGGTGCCGACCCGCCTGGTGCCGCGCGGCTCCGGCGAGCTGCCCCCGCGAGGCTGACCGCCGAGGGTCAGGCCATCGTGTCGAGGATGCCCTGGATGTCGCTCACCGACGTCCGCGGGTTGACCACCGCGAACCGGGTCACCGTCTCCCCCGCGTGCGTGGTCGGCGTGACGAAGGCGTAGTTCGCCTTCATCAGCCGGTCCGACCAGTCGTAGTACTGCCGCGCCGTCCAGCCCAGCCGTCGGAACACCACCACGGACAGGTCCGGCTCGCGCACCAGCTCGACGTAGCCGCGCGCCCGCACCTCGTCGGCCGCGGCCCGGGCCACCGCCAGGGTCTGCTCGACCGCGGCCGCGTAGGCGTCGCTGCCGTGCGTGGCCAACGAGAACCAGAACGGCAGCCCGCGGGCCCGCCGGGACAGGTGGATCGCGTAGTCGGAGGGGTTCCACTCATCCTCGGCCTTGTTGATCACCTCGAGGTAGCCCGCGGTCTGGGTGTGCGCGGCGCGGGCCAGCTGCGGCTCGCGGTAGACCAGCGCGCACGCGTCGAACGGCGCGAACAGCCACTTGTGCGGGTCGACGATGAACGAGTCCGCGCGCTCGAGGCCCGCGAACAGCGGCCGGCTGGACGGCGCGGCCAGCGCGGCCAGCCCGTACGCGCCGTCCACGTGCAGCCAGATCCCGCGCGAGGTGGCGACCTCAGCGACGCCGGCCAGGTCGTCGACGATGCCGAAGTTCGTCGTCCCGCCGGTCGCGACGACGGCGAACACGTCGTCGGCGCCGTGCGCGTCGAGCGTCTCGGCCAGCGCGACACCGGTCAGCCGGCCGCGCTCGTCGCCGGGGACCAGCAAGACGTCGACGTCCATGACCCGGGCCGCCGCGGCGACCGACGAGTGCGCCTCGGCGCTGCACGCCACCAGCCACCGGGCCGGGCGCTCGCCGTCTCGGCGGACCGCGGCCGCGTGCCGCGCCGCGACCAGCGCGGACAGGTTGCCCAGCGTGCCGCCCTGGACGAACACCCCGCCGGCCGACTCGGGGAACCCCGCGAGGCCGGCCAGCCAGGCCAGCGCCTGGTTCTCGGCGAAGACCGCCCCGGCGCCCTCCAGCCAGCTGCCGCCATAGATGGACGACGCCCCGACGACGAGGTCGAACAAGGACGCGGCCTCGGTCGGCGCGGCCGGGATGAAGGACAGGTAGCGCGGATGGTCGACCGAGATGCAGGCCTTGGACAGCACGTCGTCGAACAGCTGGAGCGCCCGGTCCCCGCCGAGGCCCGCCGCGGTGATCGTCTCGCCCACCTCGGCGTAGAGGTCGGCGTGGGGCCGGGGGCCGTCGAGCGGGACCGGGTCCAGCCGCAGCCGGTGCCGGGCGTACTCCAGGATCGCCTGCGCCAGCCGGTCGGTGTCTTCGTCGTATCGGTGCACGAGCCGGGAGTGTAGGCCCTGGGATCAGGCCCGCCCGGTGACCGTCCGGTCGCCGACCATGGTGAGCTTTTGGTCCGGCGCGGCGCCGGTGGAGCCGCGCACGATGAGCTCGGGGCGGAACACGTACTCGGCGTGCGGGGTGGGCAGGTGGCCGATCTCGTCGAGCAGGGCCCGGACGGCGGCGCTGCCCATGGCCGGCACCGACTGCCGCACCGTGGTCAGCGGCGGGTCGGTGAACGCGATGAGCGGGGAGTCGTCGTAGCCGACCACTGACACGTCGTCGGGCACGTCCAGGCCGCGCTGGCGGGCCGCTCGCACGGCCCCCAGCGCCATCATGTCCGACCCGCACACGATCGCGGTGGCCCCGCCGTCGAGCAGCCGGGCGGCCGCGGCCTGGCCGCCCTCCACCGAGAACATCGAGTGCTCGATCAGGCAGTCGATCTCCGGCTCGGACAGGCTCAGCCTGGCCTGCATCGCGGCCCGGAAGCCGTCCACCTTGCGGATCACCGGGACGAACCGGTCGGGTCCCACGGCCAGCCCGATGGCCCGGTGCCCCAACGACACCAGGTGCCCCACCGCGAGCTCCATGGCCGCGACGTCGTCGTCGGAGATGAACGGCGCCTCCAGGTCGGGCACGTGCCCGTTGATGAACACCACGGGCAGCCGCCGCTCGATCAGCCGGCGGTACCGCTGGTGGTCGGCCGCCGTGTCCGCGTGCAGCCCCGAGACGAAGACCATCCCGGAGACCCCCCGCTCGAGCAGCTGCTCGATGAAGTCGTCCTCGGTGGCGCCGCCCGGCGCCTCGGTGCACAGCACCGGCGTGTAGCCGCGCTGCGCGAGCTCGGCCTCGATGACCTGCGCGAACGCGGGGAAGATCGGGTTGGTGAGCTCGGGCACGATCAGGCCGACCAGGCCGGCGCTGCGCCTGCGCAGCCGGGACGGCCGCTCGTAGCCGAGCACGTCGAGGGCGGTGAGCACCAGCTGCCGCTTGTCCGCGGTGACCCCCGGCTTCTCGTTGAGCACGCGGCTCACCGTGGCCTCGCTCACCCCGGCGTGGGCGGCGATGTCGGCGAGACGGACGTGCATGCGGGCCACTGTAGGACCCTGCGCAACCCCCGAGGCTGATCGGTGCTGCTGATCGTTGTTAGCGTGGGCCGGTGGGCAGGCGGGGAGCGGAACCGGGTGGCAGGCTCCGGGCCGTCGCGCTGGCCGGGATCGCCGCCGTGCTGACCGCCGCCTGCTCGGCCACCTCGGCCGGGCCGGGGCCGTCCGCCGCGACGGCGTCCCCGGCCGCGCAGCAGCTGGTCGTGTGGGACGCCCCCGACTCCCACGCCACCGAGGCGGCGATGCGCACCCTGCTGGACCACTTCGAGGTCGAGCACCCGCAGATCACCGTGCGCTACGAGCCGATGGACGCCCAGGTGCTGCGCGGGCGGTTCGACACCGCGGCCAAGTCCGCGAGCGGCGTCCCCGACGTGCTGCGGCTGCCCACCGAGTGGACCTCCGACTTCGCCGGCAAGGGCTACCTGCTGGCGCTGGACGGCCTGCTGCCCGCCGACGTCCAGGACGACATCGTGCCGGCGGCCCAGGCGGCGGCCACCTTCGACGGCCGGCTCTACTCGGCGCCGCAGACGACGGACACCCTGGCCCTGGTCGTCGACAAGACCCTGCTGGCCGGGGCCAAGCTGCCGGTGCCGAGGACCTGGGCGGACGTCGTCGCCGCGGCCGGCCCGCTGACCGCGTACGGCATCCGCGCCTTCGACACCTCCTTCGACGGCTACCACCTGCTGCCGTTCATCTACAGCGCCGGCGGCCAGCTGCTGAACCCGTCGACCAAGCAGGTGCTGATCTCCCAGCCGGCGGCGGTCGCCGGGCTGACCCTGCGGGTCGGCATCCCCGCGCCGCCGGCCAGCCAGATGGACGCCCAGGTCACCCAGGTGGACCCGTTCCGGGCCACCGCCGTCCGGTCCGCGTTCAGCGACGGGGTCCTGGCCATGACCGTCGACTCGCTGTCGGCGCTGCCGCTGCTCACCCGGGGCCGGCCGGCCGACAGCGTCGTCGCCGTCCCGCTGCCCCCCGGCTCGACCGGGCAGAGCGTGGCCCCGGTCGGCGGCGACGCCGTCGCGGTCTACGCCGGGACGACGGCGCCCAGCGCCGCCTCGCTGCTGACCGCCTACCTCACCAGTGCGGCCGCGCAGGCGGCCCTCACCAGCCAGGCCGGCCTGCTCCCCTCGCTCAGCTCGGTGCTGGCCCAGCCGCTGGTCACCGCCGACCCGTTCCTGTCGGTGTACGCCAAGATCTTGCTCACCGCCCAGGCGCTGCCCCCGGTGCAGGGCGCCGCCAACCTGCTGTACCCGCTCGGCGACGCGCTGAAGGCCTGCCTGGTGAACGGAACCGACCCGCAGGCGGCCCTGAACGACACCGCGGTGAAGTTCGCCAGCAGCCTCACCTACACCATCGCCCCCGCGCCCTGAGCGGGCAATCCGGCACTTCCCCTCACCGGAGGTTCCGCCCCCGGCTAGGGTGCACGGAGCAGTCCCTCCACAACGGATCGTCCGGCACGTTCCTGCCGGTGGAAGGAAGGGTTCGTTCATGGCTACGGTCACCTTCGACAAGGCCACCCGCACCTATCCCGGTGCCACCACCCCGGCCGTCGATAAGCTGGACCTGGCGATCGGCGACGGCGAGTTCCTCGTCCTCGTCGGCCCGTCCGGCTGCGGGAAGTCCACCTCGCTGCGCATGCTCGCGGGGCTCGAGGACGTCAACGAGGGCGCCGTATTCATCGGCGACAGGGACGTCACGAACCTGCCCCCCAAGGACCGCGACATCGCGATGGTGTTCCAGAACTACGCGCTGTACCCGCACATGTCGGTCGCCGAGAACATGGGCTTCGCGCTGAAGATCGCGGGGGTGTCGAAGGACGACATCAAGCGTCGGGTCGGCGAGGCCGCGAAGCTGCTCGACCTCGTGGAGTACCTCGACCGCAAGCCCAAGGCGCTGTCCGGCGGTCAGCGGCAGCGGGTGGCCATGGGCCGGGCCATCGTCCGCGAGCCGCAGGTGTTCCTCATGGACGAGCCGCTGTCCAACCTCGACGCCAAGCTGCGGGTCCAGACCCGCACCCAGATCGCGTCGCTGCAGCGCCGCCTGGGGGTCACCACGGTCTACGTCACGCACGACCAGACCGAGGCCATGACGATGGGCGACCGGGTGGCCGTGCTCAAGGACGGCATCTTGCAGCAGGTCGGCACCCCGACCGACCTGTACAACACGCCGGCCAACGTCTTCGTCGCGGGCTTCATCGGCTCCCCGGCGATGAACCTGATCGAGGCGCCCCTGGTCGAGGGCGGCGTGCAGATGCCGCGCTACGTCGAGCCGCTGGAGCGTGAGGTCATGGCGAAGGCGGCGGCGCAGGGCCTGAAGACGGTGACGCTCGGCTTCCGCCCCGAGGACCTGCGGACCACCGAGGACGGCAGCGGCGCCCCCGTGGAGGTGGTGCTCGTCGAGGTGCTCGGCGCCGACGCGTACGTCTACGGGCAGATCGACCTGCTCGAGCGGGGCAAGCAGGAGGTCATCGTCCGCACCGACGGGCGCAAGCCCCCGGCCAAGGGCGACACCATCCACGTGCGCGTCGCGGAGAACCACGCGCACGTGTTCTCCACCGCCGATGGCCTGGCGCTGAACTAAGGGCCCGCGGCCGGAGAGTAGACCCCATGGGCCTGGTCTTCACCGCGGCGCCCGACGACCCGGACATCCTGTTCCTGCCGTGGCCCGTCCCGCTGGAGGAGTGGCCGCCCGACCGGCTGGTCGCCCTCCCGCGGGGCATCTCGCGCCACGTCGTCCGGTTCGTCCGGCTCGGCCATCGGGTGTACGCGATCAAGGAGGTCGCCGAGCGGGCGGCCCGCAACGAGTACCGGCTGCTGCGCGCCCTCGAGCGGGTGGGCGCGCCCAGCGTGCAGGCCGTCGGGGTGGTCACCGGCCGGCTCGCCGCCGACGGGCAGCCGCTCGAGCCGGCGCTGATCACCCGGCACCTGGAGTTCTCGCTGCCCTACCGCGCGCTGTTCTCCACGACGCTGCGCCCGGACACGGCCAACCGGCTGCTGGACGCCCTCTGCCTGCTCATCGTCCGGCTGCACCTGGCCGGGTTCTCCTGGAACGACTGCTCGCTGTCCAACACCTTGTTCCGCCGGGACGCCGGCGCGTTCGCGGCCTATCTCGTGGACGCCGAGACCGGTGAGATGCACCCGACGCTCAGCGACGGGCAGCGGGGGAACGACCTCGAGGTGGCCAGGGTCAACATCTACGGCGAGCTGCTCGACCTGCAGGCCGGTGGGATGCTGCACGAGACGATCGACCCGATGCACACCGCGGACGCCGTCTCGCAGCGTTACGTCGGCTTGTGGAACGAGCTCACCAGCCCGCTGACCGTCCTGCCGGCCGAGCGGCACCGGGTCGACTCGCACATCCGGCGGCTGAACGAGCTGGGCTTCGACGTCGCCGAGCTGCAGGTGTCCACCGAGTCGGACGGGCCGCGGATCACGGTGCAGCCCAAGGTGGTGGACGCCGGCCACCACAGCCGTCGGCTGCTGCGGCTGACCGGGCTCGACGTCCAGGAGAACCAGGCCCGGCGGTTGCTCAACGACCTGGACACCTTCCGGGCCGGCCTGGGTGAGGAGTCGGAGGAGATCGTCGCGCACCGCTGGCTCACCGAGGTGTTCGAGCCGGTCGTCCAGGCGGTGCCCAGGGGGTTGCGCGGCAAGCTGGAGCCGGCCGAGGTGTTCCACGAGGTGCTCGAGCACCGCTGGTTCCTGTCCGAGCAGGCCGGGCACGACGTGGGGATCAGCGCGGCCGTGGAGAGCTACCTGATCGACGTGCTGACCCGCAAGCCGGACGAGCAGGCGGTGCTCGGCACCCGGATCGGCACCTCGTCCGATGACACCGCCTCGCTGCGGCTGACCTTCACCCCCACCGACGAGCGCCCCTTCGCATGACCATCGCCGCGATGCCTCAGCTGCGGTGCCGGGCCACCTCGTAGAGCACAATGCCGGCCGCGACCCCTGCGTTGAGCGACTCGTTGCCCCTGGCCATCGGGATGCGCACCAGCAGGTCGCAGGCGCGGACCACCAGCCGGGACAGCCCGGCGCCCTCGGCGCCCACCACGACCACCAGCGGGTCGGTGGCCACCTCGAGGTCGGCGGCGTCCACGGTGCCGTCGGCGTCCAGGCCGACCACGACCATGCCGGCCTCGCGGTACCTCTCCAGCTGACGGGTCAGGTTGGTGGCCCGGGCCACCGGGATCCGCGCGGCCGCACCGGCCGACGACTTCCAGGCGGACGCCGTCATGCCCGCCGCCCGGCGCTCCGGCACGACGACGCCGTGCGCGCCGAACGCGGCGGCCGAGCGCACCACGGCGCCGAGGTTGCGCGGGTCGGTGACGCCGTCCAGGGCGACGATGAGCGGCGCGGTGCCCGTCTCGTCGGCCCGGTGCGGCAGGTCGTCGGGGTGGGCGTAGTGGTACGGCGGCACGGTCAGGGTGATCCCCTGGTGCACCGCGCCGGCGGCCATCCGGTCCAGCTCGCCGCGCGGCACCTCGAGGATCGGCAGCCGGGCCGCGTTGGCCAGCTGGACGGCCTCCTTGACCCGGTCGTCGGCGTCGATGCGGTCCGCCACGTGCAGCGCGGTGGCCGGGATGTGGGCCCGCAGCGCCTCGACCACGGAGTTGCGGCCGGCCACCACCTCGTTGCCCTCGCGCGCGGTCGGCCGACCGCCGGGCCGGCCGGTTCCCGGCCGCCCGCCCTGCACCGGCGCCGGACCGCCGCGGCGGGCGGCCGTCGCGGACCGGTTCGCGGCGACGTGCTTGGTGCGCTGGGTGGCCTTCGGCGTGGGACCGCGGCCCCGCAGCCCCTTGGACTTCTGGCCGCCGCTGCCGACGGTCGCGCCCTTCTTCGTCCCGGGGGTGCGCTTGGCACCCTGCCGCTGGGAGTTGCCGGCCATCAGGCCTCGCCTTCGAGGGTCCAGCGCGGGCCCTGCGGGGTGTCCTCGACGAGGACCCCGGCCGCGCGCAGCGAGTCGCGAACCGCGTCGGCGGCTGCGAAGTCCTTGCGGGCGCGGGCCTGCGTCCGCTGCTCGAGGGCCAGGCCCACGAGCGCGTCCACGACGTCGCGCAGCCCGCCGGTGTCGGCGGTGCCGCCCCAGCCCGGGCCGAGCGGGTCGAGGCCGAGGACGCGGAGCATCGCGCGCACCGACCCGAGGGTGCCGCGCAGCGCGGGCGAGTCGCCGTCCGCCAGCAGCTTGTTGCCCTCGCGCACCACCTCGTGCAGCGCAGCGAGCGCCGCGGGCACCGACAGGTCGTCGTCCATGGCCAGCTCGAAGTCGGCGCACAGCAGGGTCGGCTCGACCCCGCCGGTGACCACGGTGGCGCGGTGCACGAACCCCTCGATCCGGCGGAAGCCGGCCGCGGCGTCGGCGAGCGCCTCCTCGGAGTACTCCTGGTGCGACCGGTAGTGCGACCCGGCCAGGTAGTAGCGCAGCTCGATCGGGCGGACCCGCTTGACCACCTCGCTGACCAGCAGCGAGTTGCCCAGCGACTTGCTCATCTTCTCCCCGGACGTCGTCACCCAGGCGTTGTGCAGCCAGTACCGGGCGAACCCGTCCCCCGCCGCGCGGGACTGCGCGATCTCGTTCTCGTGGTGCGGGAAGACCAGGTCGAGCCCGCCACCGTGGATGTCGAACTCGGCGCCGCAGAACTTGTGCGCCATGGCCGAGCACTCCAGGTGCCAGCCCGGCCGCCCGGCCCCCCACGGGGTGTCCCACTGCGGCTCGCCGGGCTTGGCGCCCTTCCACAGCGCGAAGTCGCGCGGGTCGCGCTTGGCCGTCGGCTCGCTGTCGGGGGCGGGCTGCATCTCGTCGATGCGCTGCCCGGACAGCTCCCCGTACGACGGCCAGGACCGGACGTCGAAGTACACATCGCCCTCGGCCGCGTAGGCGTGCCCGGCGTCGATCAGCCGCTGCATGAGCACGACCATCTCCGGCACGTGCCCGGTGGCCCGCGGCTCGTACGTCGGCCGCTGGCAGCCCAGGACGTCGTAGGCCCAGGTGAACGCCTGCTCGTTGCGGGCGGCGACCACCCAGTAGGGGACGCCCTCGGCCGCCGCGTTCGCGATGATCTTGTCGTCGATGTCGGTGACGTTGCGGATGAGGGTCACCGCGTAGCCGCGGAACGCCAGCCATCGTGACAGCACGTCGAAGGCCACCCCGGAGCGGATGTGCCCGATGTGCGGCGGCGCCTGCACGGTGGCCCCGCACAGGTAGACCGACGCCGTCCCGGGAACGAGCGGGACGAAGTCCCGGACCGATCGGGTCGCGGTGTCGTAGAGGCGCAGCGTCACCGTCCCAGGGTACGGGGGTGGATCAACCGACGCGGACGACGAGCTTCTCCGGCGTGATCCGGACGACGACGCGGACGTTGCCGGTGTCCTCGTTCGCCGGGTACGGCCTTGCCGCGGTCCTTCTGGGCCAGCTGCTGGATCAGCTCGGGGCGGCCCGTCCGGCCCGAGCCGGGCTCAGCTTCGGGGGACGACCAGGGCAGTGGCGACGGCGGCCAGGCCCTCGCCGCGGCCAGTGAGGCCGAGGCCATCGGTCGTCGTGGCGGCCACCGACACGGGGGCGCCGCCCAGCGCCGCCGCCAGCGCCCGCTGCGCCTCGGCGCGGCGCCCGGCCAGCCGGGGCCGGTTGCCGATCACCGAGACGGCGGCGTTGCCGACCTGCCAGCCGGCGTCGGCCAGGATCCGGGCCGTCTCGGTCAGCAGGGCCGCGCCCGAGGCGCCGGCCCACTCCGGCCGGTCGGTGCCGAACCAGGCCCCCAGGTCGCCCAGCCCCGCGGCCGAGAGCACCGCGTCGCACAGCGCGTGCGCCGCGACGTCACCGTCGGAGTGCCCGGCGCAGCCGGCCGGCTCATCCGGCCACAGCAACCCGGCCAGCCACATCGGCCGGCCGGCCTCCAGCGGGTGGACGTCGACGCCGAGGCCCACTCTCACGGCTGGGACCGCAGCGCCCGGCGCCGGGCCAGCGCCGCCTCGGCCAGCAGCAGGTCGAGCGGTCGGGTCACCTTGAAGGCCTCCTCGTCGCCGGGCACGACCACCACGGTGCCACCTGCGCGCTCCACCAGGCCAGCATCGTCGGTCAGGTCCGACACCGAGTCGTCTGCGCCGGCGTGCGCGGCCGCGAGAACGGGCCGCCGGAACCCCTGCGGGGTCTGGATCGCCCGCAGCACCGAGCGGTCCAGGGTCTCCTCGACCCGCCCGGTCGGGTCCACCCGCTTGATCGTGTCGGCCACCGGCAGCCCGGGGACGACGGCGTCCGCGCCGTCGCGCACCGCCGCGGCGACCCGGTCGACGAGCTCCACCGGGGCCAGCGGGCGGGCCGCGTCGTGGACCAGCACGACGTCGACGGCGTCGGGCAGCGCGGCCAGCGCCAGCCGCACCGACTCCTGCCGGGTGGTCCCACCGGCCACCACGGTCACCTCGGCGCCGACGTCGTGGTCGGCGAGCAGGGCGCGCACCTGGGCCACGCCGTCGGCGGGGGCGGCGACCACGACCAGGTCGACCGACCGGGCCGCGGACAGCGCGTGGACGGCGTGCACGAGCAGCGGCACCCCGCCGAGCAGCCGCAGCGCCTTCGGGGTGCCCGGGCCGAGGCGCTCGCCGCGTCCCGCGGCCGGGACGACGGCCGCCGTGGTCACGCGTGGACCCGGGTCCCCGCGATCGACAACGGCTTGGCGAACACCATCCGGCCGTTCGCGGTCGTCAGCACACTGGTCACCTGGACCTCCGCCTCGTGGCCCACGCCGTCGCGGGCCCGCTCCACGACCACCATGGTGCCGTCATCGAGGTAGCCCACGGCCTGTCCGTGCTCCCGACCCGCCTTGGTGAGCAGCACGGTGACCTCGTCGCCGGCGACGACCGGGGGCCGCACGGCCAACGTCAGCGCGTGCAGGTTCATCACCCGGACGCCGGCCAGCGCGGCGGTGCGGGCCAGGTTGGTGTCCAGGGTGAGCAGCGCCGCGCCCCGGTCGAGGGACATCCGGACCAGCTTGGCGTCCACCTCCGGGACGCCGGGCGCCTCGTCGTCGATGACCTCGACGTCCACGCCGGGCTCGCGACGCAACGCCTCGAGCACCTCCAGCCCGCGCCGGCCCCGGCCGCGGCGCAGGTCGTCAGCGGCGTCGGCCAGCCCCTGCAGCTCGGCCAGCACCGGTGCCGGCACCAGCATCCGCCCGCCCAGGAAGCCGGCCTTGACGACGTCCAGGACCCGGCCGTCGATGGCGATCGAGGTGTCCACGATGCGCGGCAGCAGCGCGGTGACCGGCTGGCGCGGCGGCAGCCCGGCGCTCGGGCCGAACAGGCCGAGCATGCCGTCCCGGCGGGAGGTGCCGACCCGGTAGCCGAGCAGCGCGAGGGTCACCAGCACGAAGGCGAACAGCGGGACGGCGAGCAGCCGATCGCCGATGAGGAACACCGGCCAGGCCACCGCGGCACCGACCAGCAGGCCGAGCACCGCACCGAAGACGCCGGCCACGATGTGCTCGGCGGAGACCCCCTGCAGGCTGCGCTCGGTGCGGCTCACAGCCCGCTCGGTCACCCGACCGACCATGCCGCCGAGCACGAACCCGGTCGCGGTGCCCAGCAGCAGTCCCAGCCAGATCGGGTCGACGCCCAACGCCCCCTGCCCTGCCTCGTTGCGCACGAGCAGGGCGACCTCGTAGCCGAGACCCGCGAAGAAGATGACCACGCACAGGCGCAGCAGCTCGACGACGACGTTCGGCACCCGAGCTGGTCGGGGACTCATCGGGTCCTCCAGCGTTCTGCCCGGCCGGAGCCGGGTCGAGGGGCGGGACGCGGCCCGCCCGCCCTCAGGACGCCAGGACCTCGTCGAGGATGGCTTCTGCCTTGTCCTCGTTGGTGTTCTCGGCAAGTGCGAGCTCCGACACAAGGATCTGCCGGGCCTTCGCCAACATCCGCTTCTCGCCGGCCGACAGCCCGCGCTCACGCTCGCGGCGCCACAGGTCGCGGACCACCTCGGCGACCTTGATGACGTCGCCGGAGGCGAGCTTCTCCAGGTTGGCCTTGTAGCGGCGCGACCAGTTGGTGGGCTCCTCGGTGTGCGGCATGCGCAGCACGGAGAAGACCCGCTCCAGACCCTCGGCGCCGACCACGTCGCGCACGCCGACGAACTCGGCGTTGTCGGCGGGGACGCGCACGGTCAGGTCGCCTTGGGCGACTTTGAGGACTAGGTAGGTCTTCTCAACCCCTTTGATGACCCGAGACTCGATGGCTTCGATGAGGGCTGCCCCGTGATGGGGGTAAACGACCGTTTCGCCGACCTGAAAGATCATGTGTGCGGTACCCCTTCCTCGGCCTCCAGGATAACACGGGGTCAGGACACCCTTAAGGGCGTTTGTGCAGGTCAGGGGCTTGACAAGGGTCCCCGGGACGTGCTGGGGGTGGCCCGTTCATGATCGTCGTCCGCCCGCGTAAGGGGGCGGGGGCGCATACTGTCCGGATGAGCGGGGCATCCGGGCAGGCACCGGATCCGGAAGGACGCCACGACGACCTCGACGCCGCCGAGCTCGAGGGTCTGGCGCTGCTGGTCCCCGACGACGCCCGCGCGCTCGACGAGGACCGTCGCGCCTACTACCTCGAGCTGCGGGCCAAGGCCGACGGCCGCCCCGACGCACCCCGCGGGGCGCAGCTGCGCCGGATGTCGCCGCCGGCGCTGCTCGTCGTCGTGCTGGCGGTCCTCGCGCTGGTCGGCAGCGCGCTGGCCGCGCTCACCCCGCGCGGCGGCACGGTCGGCGGCTTCTCCACGCCACTGGCCACGGCGCCGGCCGCCG